>SKFV01000108.1 GCA_007117785.1 Pseudomonas sp. | reverse complement strand
TTGGCAGTCGAACAGGGTGTACCGGTCAAAGTGGTGCATGCCAGTGATGAAGAGGAAGTCCTCGGTGCCAACAATCGTCAGCAACTGGCAACCCTGGAGCGCAGCTTCCAGCGTCGTCAGGTCGAACAGCTGATGACAGCAGGCGTTACGCTGGTAGATCCGTCACGCCTTGATATCCGCGGCCAGATCGAAGTAGGCCAAGATATCAGTATAGACGTTAATGTGGTGCTGGAAGGTCGCGTAGTGCTGGCCGATGGTGTGACTATTGAACCCAACTGTGTGCTCAAGGATTGTGTCATCGGGTGCGGAACCGTTATCAAGGCTTTCAGCCATATTGACGGTAGTGAATTGGGCAATGACTGTGTCGTCGGCCCCTACGCGCGCTTGCGGGCGGGAACCCGCCTGGCCAATAAGGCCAAAATCGGTAATTTTGTTGAAACCAAAAAAGCCGATATCGGGCCAGGGGCCAAGATCAATCACTTGTCCTATGTCGGCGACGCCAGTGTGGGTGCCGAGGCGAATATTGGTGCCGGCACCATCACGTGTAATTACGATGGGGTAAATAAATTCCATACTCGTATTGGCGCCAACGCCTTTATTGGTTCGAACACTGCGCTGGTCGCGCCGGTCAGTGTGGGTGACGGCGCCACCACGGCAGCGGGCTCGGTAATCAACCAGGATATCCCCGAGGCCGCACTGGGTGTAGCTCGCGCCCGTCAGCGAAATATCAAGGGTTGGAAGCGGACATTACGGCGTGAGTAAAGAGTAATCTGAGTTTGCACTCTTTTGTGCTTTCAATGGGCTACTATGTGCAGCTACTGGTTAAAGGACGACCGCCGTGCCCTTGATTCCTTTGCAACATGAAGACATTACACTGGGTGTACCATTACCGTGGGACATCACGGACAGTGAGAGCAAAGTGATTTTTGAGCGTGGCCGGGTATTGGATAATCAGCCGATGCTTGATCAGTTGATCAAGCTGGGGTTGTTTCGTATCGCTCCGGAAGCGCGAAACGAAGCTGGTCAGGGCAAGCAGGGAGAACGCATGACGACCAGCATGACGCAGATCCAATTGGCTCCCGGTGACCTGGTACAACTGCAAACCCTGAACAGCAATCAGACCGAACGCTATCAGGTCAAGATGATTGGCTTTCATGCGCCGGTCAGCCTGCTGGTAACCGCGCCGACCAATGCAGGCAAACTGGCTTTTGTGCGTGAAGGTCAGCAGTTTCTGGTGCGGGGCTTTGTCGGCAAGGATGCTGTGGCTTACAAGACCCGGGTGTTGAAAACCAACCTGTCACCCTTTCCCTATATTCATCTGGCTTACCCTGAATCGGTCCAGTCGATGCGAATTCGCAGCTCAGCCCGGGTAAGCCTGGAGTTGATCACTGCGGTCAATCGCTCGGGTAAACAGATCGCCTCAGCGAAAATGGTCGATCTCAGCGTTGGCGGGGCAAAAGTATTATCAAACGCAGTTTTTGCAGAACTGGATGACGAAGTCGAACTGGCTTTCAGGATCAACCCGGCAGGCCTGGATGTATATCTGAAAATAGCCAGCAAGGTGCGCATGGTGAATACTGATGAACATAGTGGCAAAGTGGCAACCGGCGTTGAATTTATCGACCTGAGCGAACAAAACCGTTTGTATCTGACCAACATGGTTTATCAGAATATGCTCAAGGACAGCCTGTGAAACTGGCTCTGGCGATAGTTTTTCTGCTTGTTAACAGCTTGTGGATAAATATTGTCAGTGCCAACCCGCTTGTTGACGTTGTCATTGCCGACCAGAGCTATCAACTGGAGTATGTTGCCGATCCAGAGTCACGTCGCCAAGGGCTGATGGGCCGGGCCTCTCTGGCCCCTGACACCGGTATGTTGTTTGATTTTCCGCAGGGCACACAACCGAAGATCTGGATGAGAAATATGCAGATCAGTCTGGATCTGTTATTTGTGGACAACCATGGTCGCATAGTGGATATCTACCCATCGGTACCACCTTGCATCAGCATGCCCTGCACGGTGTATTCAGCCAGTCAGCCTCTGCGTTTTGTGATTGAGGTTGCGGCGGGTACAGTGGAATCATTAGGGCTTGAAACGGGTTTGCTGTTGCAGATGCCCGCGCAATTGCTAGAGCAGCCAGCGCCGAGTTACTGATCAGGCACCTGCCACTCACCCTGGCTGATTTCTTCGCAGTAGACTTTCAGATAGGGTGCATCATCCGGGTCTGAGTAGTAAAAGATCGACTGCTGGTAGCCAACTCCTTCCGTATGCGCTCCTGAACAAACTCCGTAAGCCCCATCAGGGCAGCTTTCTACCTGGCTGACGGCAAAGCTGCGATCGGGGATTTGCGGCTGGCAAAAGCTGTCATGAAACAAGTTGTCGGGAATGGTCATATTCTGCTGACACAGACGGATCGGAAACTCATCGTCGTTACTTTCAATCAGACAGGCAGCAGCAAATAACTGACTGAATGGCAGCAAGAGCAGAAGAAACAGCGTGTAGATAAATCGAGTCGGGCGCATGCGAACCTGGATAATCAATCAGCCAACTTGCTCAGCAGACAAATAGTAATCTGGAGCATATTCAAGGCTGATAACCTTACCCCGTGACCAAGGTCTGCCGCAAGGCAGTGGTCAATCGTAGCTGATCCTGCGGTTGGTCATAGATCAGTTCAATGCGCTGTTCCCTGCCCGCGGGCGCCTTATTCCAGACCAGGCGGTTACCGTGCAGGGCATTCAGGCTTTGCCAGCCATCAATGCCATGGACCAGTGCTTTGGCCCTTAGCCAAGGGGTCATCGCCAACCATTGCTGCAACTGGGCGCAGTCCAGTGGTTGTTTCGGGTGCAAGCGCCAACTCAGGCTGACGTTCTGATCCTGATGTTGTTGTTGACTGTGAATGTCATCCTGGCTGCGCCAGAGAATACCAATACTTGGCTGGTCAGTGACTTGATCGATATCCGCTATACCGGGTTCAACTGCGACATCTGCCCCTGGTAGCAGTGACCAATCGATAGCTGCCTGCTCGGTCCAGAATTGCGGTACTTCAGGCAGTCGAGCTGCCAACTGCTGGCGCGCTGCTGTATCCAGCTGAGCGGATTTGTTCAGCAACAGGCAGCCAGCCAGCGGTAAGGCGGCTTGCTGAGATTCTGGCAAGGCTCCGCCCTGAGCCATAACGGCGGCATCAAGCACCATGATCAAGGGCTGTAGCGCGAGCACACCGGCCCAGGGTTTGTTCATCAGTTGCTCAAGTAAAAGGGCTGGATGGCCCAGACCAGAGGTTTCGATCAGCAAGCGTTGTGGCTGGCTTCGGCGCAGCAGGCGCTGTAGACCTACCTGAAAAGGTAAGCCATTCACGCAACAGAGGCAGCCGCCAGGTATTTCAGCCAGGCTGACACCGTCTTCGGTGTCAGCATTGAGCAAGGCAGCATCAAGACCCAGTTGACCGAATTCATTGATCAGTATGGCCCAGTGCTCATGTGCAGGGCGTTGCCGCAATAGCTGTTGCAGTAGAGTGGTTTTGCCAGCACCCAGTGGTCCGGCGACAAGATAGGTCGGAATGTTTGCCAGTTTATCGGGTTCCACGTGGAACTCCCTTAATGCAAAGAGCGTACATTATCACTTTCATGAATGATGGTGCCGGTGTCATCAGGTGCGCCCGGAAACGGATGTGGATCCAGTGCAATTCCCTGTAGCTGGGCACCGTGCAGATGAATCTGCCCGCTGTAGCGCCGTTCACCGGTAACGGTAAATTCAAACGCATAACTGCGCCCGATGCCCCACCGCCCGCGACGGTTCCGGCAGGGACGCAGTTGACGCAGCACGATGCTCTCATCCAATAACTGCACGTCAGCCTTGCGGCAGTGATACTGCACCTGACGTAATGCCAGATCACGCAGACCAATACCTCGCCACCACCAGGCAGCGATCATTATCACTGGCAGGCTGAGGGCGATATGTTCAAGGGTCAACATGGTCAATTGTCTCTTTGGCCGGTGGCCAGCAACAAATCTGGTCACGCCCGGCATCTTTGGCCTGATACAGTGCCCGGTCCGCACGGCGGACCATCGAGTCCAGTGTATCACCCGCTTGCCACTGGGTTACCCCGGCACTGAAGCGGACGCTCAGATTGGCCTCGGCTGGGTCAGGCTGCAACTGGTGCACCGATTGGCGCAGGCGCTGCATCAAGCGCATCGCGGCCTTACTGTCGGTATCCACCAGCAGGATAATGAATTCCTCACCGCCAAAGCGTGCAAGTCGGTCACTCGCCCTAATATGCTGTTGGCAGCACCGGGTAAAGGACTGCAGCACTTGATCGCCTACACTATGACCGTATTGATCGTTGATTTGCTTGAAGTGATCCAGATCCATCAGGGCCAGACTCAAGGAATGAGCCTGTCGCTCACAGCGAGCCAGTTCAGGCTGTACTGCCTGGTCAAAGGCCCGTCGATTCAATGCCCCGGTCAAGGGATCGCGGGTAGCCAGCGACTGTAACTGAGCTTCCAGAGCCTTGTGGTGGCTGATGTCACGTAACTCCAGAATGCGGTCGTCATCATTGCCGAGTGGCTCCAGACTGATTTCCGCACTGAATACACCCTCTTGCTGATGTAACGCCTGTACCTCCAGCTGGCGAACGCTGCCGTGCTCCAGGCTGGTGATAAGTGCTGGCTGACTGGACTGATGGAACAGCAGGCTAACGGGTAAGCCGATCAGATCCTTGCGTTGACGACCAGTCATGTGTTCCAGCCGGGTGTTGGCATCCTGAATTCGGTCAGCCTGAACAATAGCGACACCAGAGCTGGTAGCACTGAGCAGGCGCTCGAAGCGCTGTGCACTTTGCTGTGCTGCATGGGCGTGGTACTGGCTCCGTGCGAGGATGCGTTGCATGGTCATCAAGGTCACACCAACGAAGCCCATGACCAGTGCTGGAATGGCAAAATTATAGGACAATAGGTAACTGAAGGAGGCGTAAGGCATTTCATAGGGCTGCTGCTGCCACCAATCGAGGTAGCCAAGAGCACCGCGAACCAGGGTTACCACGGAATAGATCATCAGACTGAAGGCCACCAGCAGGCGTGCCGGTCGGGTGACAACGTCATCCTGCGCGCGCATCAACAGCCAGATGGCCTGCAACGGCAGGAGGCCGGCAATGGTGGAATACACCCCCATGAGGAAATCGGAATTGCCCGCGTAGATCCAGTAATGGATGTTGAAGGCAGCCATGGTGCCGGCGCTGAGCGGGACAATCCACCATGGCAAGGGGCGGCCCATAAAGCGGAAAATACCCAGCAGAAAAATTGCCTCACCGGCCAGCTGGCCAGCATTGCCCAATACATTGAGTGTGGGACTGCCGGTCAGCATAAAGCCGATAAACAACAGGATACCGCCAATCAGAGTCCAACTGCCGGTCATCCAGAAGCCGGGGCCGGCAATGGGGCGCGACACCAGCCAGAGCGCGGTGGCTGCCACTGCGATGGCTAACAACAGGCAGAGACCGAGCAGCATCGGGGAGAAATACAGCGCACTCATCGCATCACAGCACTCGTGGACAGGTTAAGGCAGTATAGCGCCCATGGCGCAAAAATCGCGTCGATGATAGCAAAAGACAATTGGTTCGCCAGATCAGGCTTGTCCCTGGCTAAGTGAGGTTTCGTCAATACTTTTAATCGGCAAGAGCAACGCTGATTACCCGGATGCTGGCGGCCTGTGGATAATGGAAGCGGATATTCAGATCCCACAGGCGGACACCGTATTCACGCTCTGGCGCAGGCTGCTGGTACGCCGGTTTTGGATCCTGTGCCAGGCATTGTTCAATCAGCTGGACAACAGGTTCGCCCAGACGTGTGGCCGCAAGATGTGCCGCAGCCAAAGCGTCGCGGTGCCAGTTAACAGCAAGTAATACCGGGGGTGTCGGCGCTAACTGGTTGGTCGCATCGCTGACGACATCGGCGTAGGGCACATAGGGTTTGATATCCAGGATGGGGGTACCATCGAGCAGGTCAATCCCGGAGACGGTCAGGTAGCCGGGCTCGGCCTGCTCCAGGCGCACCACCGATTGACCCAGGGGGTTGGGGCGATGGGTGGCGCGGCTGGCAAACACGCCAATGCGCTGGTTGCCACCGAGGCGCGGAGGCCGCACCCGGGTATGTTGCGGCCCACTGTGAGCCTGATGAAATACAAACAGCAACCAGATGTGGCTGACGTGCTCAAGCCCGGCGATGGCCTCGGCACTGTCATAGGGAGGAGAGAGCAGAATCTGGCCACGGGCTGCTGGGGCCAGACGGGGTTGTCGGGGAATACCGAACTTTTCCACAAAAGCGCTACGCATGACCCCGATCGGCTGCAGTTCGATGCTCATGCCGGCAAGGGGGGTATCGAGTCCGGATTGTCAGGAATGACAAAGTGACTACCGTCCTCAACAGCGATCACCTGCAGATTTTCCGCCTGCCGGGCGCTGGCGAGCATGGCCTTGGGGTCAAGCACCTTGTCATTGCCAGGCACCAGAATAGCGCCACGTTTGACGTGCTGAAAAATCTCGGTACCCGTGTCCGGCATCCAGTTGGCCATATCCTTCAGGTTGGCCATCATGGTGCTGCAATGTTTGGGGTTGAATGGCAGCCCCATGATCAACGAGCGCTTGCGCCGATCATCCAGCGGTCCCCAGATGGCCTTGTTGCGTGGCGAAATGGGTTGCTGCTGCCAGAAAGGCAGTACAAAAGGCAGGAACCAGCGCACACTGGGGCTCAGCTCCGCGTAGGGTTTGCCCTGTGGCAATACCGGTGCTTCGAGAATGACCTCGGCCTGCTCGAACAGGTCGGGCCGCCGCCGTGCGGCTTCCAGTATGACGGCACCACCACGCGAATGACCATGCACACGGACTTCCTCACCGCTGACCAGGTGCTCCAACGCCTGAATCAGCACTTCGGCATCATAGGCAATGCTGCCCAGTCGCTCATTTGGCGCCTTGGCCCACTGAGGCGAGTTGGTATCCAGACGGGTAACCGGGGTGTGATAACCCGCGCTGGTGAAGAGAATCAGTTCCAGGTCCGGGTCTTTATAGAACTCCGTGAAATACAGGAAGTTTTCGACAAAGCCATGAACAGCAATCACGCTTTGCCGGGGTTGCTCAGGACCACTGCGGGCCAGAGTTGCGGCGCCGACAGCATAGACTTCTCCGCTGTATTCGATCGCCTGCTGTTGGGGGATTTCCTTGCGCAATAGCCATTTGCGCAGATAGAACACAACGAGTACAGCAAGGCCCAAAAAGCCCAGAATCAGTTCCAAAACTACCTCCTGTCATGATGACGACTGCGCTGGCTTCCATGCAGCACTCCGAGTCGCCTCTAGCATGCAGCTTAGCCGAGGGCTGGCTATTTAACGCCACCCATTTGGGTGAGATAACGAAATAGTTTAACGGCGCGGTTAATTAATCGCCATCGTAGATCTTTACAGATTGCGCCTCGATGCGATAACTGGCGTCAGCCAGTTCATTGCTGGTTTGATCCACATGCAGGTTGCCGGTGACCCAGTAAGGTGTGTAGATATCCTCTATGGGCAAGCCTTTGGGGTAATCGACGAGCACAATCTGGTTGGGCGGAGGCGGCGGTACATGGATACAGGCACCGGCATAGGGCACCAGAAAAAAGCTGGTGTAATGCCCGCGTTCGTTGGTTTCCAGAGGGACCGGGAAGCCTGCCAGGCGGGCATTTATGCCATCCATCTCGGCTACCACGCGGGTCGAGTACATCACCTCCGGCAGCTTGGGATCGCGTTGGCGCAGGTTCTGCGCGAAGGTCCCCACCGCGTCGATATCATCCGCATAATCTGCTTCGTCATGCACGATTTCCGGCATATTCAGGATGGCTTCGAGGTCTTCCTCGGGCAACAGATCCAGCCAGTCGATGGTCTGTGGATTGGCCTGAGCCAGGAGCGGCAATAGCAGGAGCAGATAAAGCCAAAAGCGCATGGAAGCGTCTCACGTCATAAAGCTGGTTGATGGGGTTGTGACCGGGTTCTGGGGGACAAGTTCGCGGTGCGCGAAAAGCCGGCGGACCCAACCGTTTATGACCTGCATCATATCCCAGCAAGCGTCGCTACCCTATACTCGGACTCGATAACAGCTGCATACCGCTGCATCTATTATTACTGGTTAAGGAGAGATCGGATGCTAGCAAAAAACGCCCCTATTTCCAGCTTCGAGCGCTATCTGTCGATCTGGGTAGCGCTGGGTATTGCTGCTGGCTTGTTACTGGGCAACTGGCTGCCCGGGCTTTTCCAGTTTCTTGCCGGTCTGGAATACGGATCGGTGAACTTCGTTGTCGCAGTGCTTATCTGGTTTATGGTCTATCCGATGATGGTGTCGGTAGACTTCTCCAGTCTCAAGCGTATTCACGAACGCCCCAAAGGGCTGGTCATTACCCTGACCGTAAACTGGTTGATCAAACCCTTTACCATGGCGGGTCTGGGGGTCTTGTTCTTCCATTATTTCTTTGTTGACCTGATTGATCCAGCCAATGCCAGCCAGTATATCGCCGGTCTGATTCTGCTGGGGCGGCGCCCTGTACTGCAATGGTGTTTGTCTGGTCGCAATTGACCAAGGGTGATCCCAACTACACCCTGGCCCAGGTAGCACTGAACGATGTCATCATGATTTTTGCCTTTGCTCCCATAGTCGCGCTGTTGCTGGGGGTGACGGATATTGAAGTGCCCTGGGCAACCTTGCTGCTCTCCGTTGGTCTCTATGTGGTGATACCTCTGGTTGCCGGGGTGATTACCCGCATGAAGCTGGCTGCCGATGCAACGGATGTCACTAGCGCCAATGCGGCAGTGTCGCGTTTTACCGCCAGAGTAAAGCCGTTATCGGTTATTGGTTTGCTGGCCACGGTCGTATTGCTGTTCGGTTTTCAGGGCCACGTAATTCTGGCCCAGCCACTGTTGATTGTGTTGATTGCTATCCCGCTGCTGATTCAGTCCTACGGCATTTTTGCTTTGGCTTATGGTGCGGCCAGGTTATGGAAGGTGCCGTTCAATGTGGCGGCGCCCTGCGCCATGATCGGCACTTCGAACTTCTTTGAATTGGCGGTTGCCGTGGCCATCGGCATGTTCGGGCTGAATTCCGGCGCTGCTCTGGTTACTGTGGTAGGTGTGCTGGTTGAAGTCCCGGTAATGTTGTCACTGGTGGCCTTTGCCAATCGAACCAAACACTGGTTTCCCGGTGAGTGAGCCTGTGCCGGCGGACGTGGCTGCTGGAATCCGGGCGACAAGGCCTCAGGCGTGGGCGCTGGTTTCTGCCCAGCGCTCCTTGATCTCGAGTACAGCGGGCATCTGGCTGAGGAAATGTTCGACCAGCTGTGGGTCGAAATGGTGACCGGCTTCACGCTTGATCAGGGCGATAGCGTCATCCACCGGCCAGGCTTTCTTGTAGGGACGTTCAGTGGTCAGGGCGTCGAATACATCGGCGATGGCAACGATGCGTGCCTCGACTGGAATCGCTTTTCCGGCCAGCCCGGCCGGATAGCCACTGCCATCCCATTTTTCATGGTGACACCGGGCTATGGTTTCTGCCATGTGCAAGAGCCCGCCCGGATGCTCGCCGATAATGCGCGAACCAATCGCCGGATGTTGTGCCATCACGGCCCATTCCTCGGCATCCAGCCGGCCCGGTTTGCGCAAAATGGCATCGGGAATGCCGATCTTGCCGATATCATGCATGGGGGCGGCATGCAGCAATAGCTCACAGTGTTCAGTACTGAAGCCTGCTGCTTCGGCAATCAGGCGGGAATAGTGGCTCATACGGATGACATGCAGACCGGTTTCATTATCCTTGTACTCGGCAGCCAGGCCGAGACGCTGCACGATCTGCAGGCGGGTTTCGCGCAGTTCGTCAACGCTGACCAGCGACAGATGGGTACGCACACGGGCCTTGACGATAGGTGCACTTAGCGGTTTGGTCAAATAGTCGACGCAGCCGGCTTCAAAACCACGGCTTTCATCCGCCACCTCGGTCATGGCGGTGACAAAAATAACCGGAATTGCTGCGGTCTGCGGGTCTTGCTTGAGGGCGACGCAGGTTTCCAGTCCGGTCATGCCGGGCATCATCACATCCAGCAGGATCAGGTCTGGCCGTTCATTGGTTGCCAGTGCCAATGCCCGCTTGCCATCGCGGGCAAACAGCAGGCGGTAGTCGGCCTGCAGGATTTGACGCAGGATCTGCAGGTTGGCTGGCTCATCGTCGACCAGCAGCAGGCGAGGACGAAAATCAGGGGTTTGGGTCATTGGCTGTCCTCATCAAGGATTGTCTGCATGCGTCGACTGGCCAGCTCGAAATCGAAGTCACCCAGCGCCTGTTCTATTGGTTGCCAGTGGTTGCCCGGCAGCAGACTGGCCAGTGCCTGAACATGCTGTTCGATGATCTCGCCGCGTTGCAGGCTGCCGAGCAAGGCCTCTAAATGCTGCCGGCAACGGGCATGGTCAATCGGGTTGTCGATCACTCTGGCTGGATGCGTATGCTCGCTGGGCCCGGGTTGCACGGATTCCGTGGGTGCATTGCTGCCGGCATCAGATTGCAGCGGGAGACACAAGGTAAAGCGGGAGCCGACATCCAGTTCGCTCTGAACATGGATGTCGCCCCCCATCAGTTGGGCCAACTGGCGGGCTATGGTGGTGCCCAGCCCCGTGCCACCAAAGCGCCGGGTCATACTGGCATCGGCCTGTACAAAGGGCTCGAAGATACGCTCCAGGCGATCATTACTGATGCCGATACCGGTGTCGATGATACTGAAGCAGAGATCCTGCTCATCCTGATACAGGCGCAGGGTGACTGAGCCATTGGGGGTAAACTTGATGGCATTGCCCAGCAGGTTGAGCAGAATCTGTCGGATGCGATAGGGGTCGCCGATATAGCGCCGGGCCGGCAATTGATTGTCCATTTGCAGCGACAGGTCTTTTTTTGTCGCCTCCAGGCTCAACAGGTCGAGGGTGCCCTTGGCCAGGTCATACGGTGAAAAGGGCTGTTCATCCAGCTCAACGGCGCCACCCTCCAGTTTTGCGGCATCAAGAATATCGTTGAGTAATTGCAACAAGGCCTGGGCTGAGTAACTCAGCGTCTGCAAATGGCGCCGCTGCTCTTCATTCAGCGGGGTATCCAGCAGCAACTCACTGAAGCCCATAATGGCGTTCATCGGGGTGCGGATTTCATGGCTCATATTGGCCAGAAACACGGTTTTGGCGGCAGCCGCCTGTTCCGCATTTTCCTTGGCCAGGCGCAGGGCCAGCACCATACGGCGCCTTTCCGTCAGGTCGGTAGCCAGCAGTACGACTTTGCCGGGTAAGCCGTCGGCCAACAGGATCGGATTGAAGTACCCCTGAATCCAGCGATCCTTGCCATGTGCCGTACGCAACGGGAACTCGGCTTGTTGGTAATGGCCTTCGCTCAGTTGCTGCCACAGGGCCGGAAAGGTGTCGTCGGCATCGAATAGCGAGCTGGCCGGTTGTCCCAGTAAATCGGCTTCGGTAAAGCCCGACAGCTCCAGGAGTTGCTGATTGACCGAAGTGATATGGCCGTCCAGGTCGAATTCGACCACCGCCTGGGCCCGGCTGATGGCTTTTACCGTGCCTTCAAATTCGGCATTACGCAGTTTGCTGTCAGTGACATCAATTATCACACCGTCAATCCACAGCGGCTGGCCGCTCTCGGAATAGATGGCACTGGCACTTTCATTGATCCAGCGGGTACTGCCATCGCGGTGGATGATGCGGTAGTCGATACTGTATTGCTCGCCACGGGCAATATGCGCCATGACCTGATGGAGCACGGGTTCCCGGTCGTCCGGGTGCAAGAGTTCGTCGGTACTTTTGCCACCCTGCATGAAAGCCTGTGCGCTCCAGCCGGTCAGAGGTTCAACGGCATCACTGATAAACAGCATCTGCCAGCCCTGTTGTGGCAAACAGCGGAAAGCGGCCCCCGGCAGGTTGGCGATCAGCGAACTGTATTGTTCTTCACTGGTGCGCAGCGAGGCTTCATTGGCCCGCATGCGACCGAGCAGGTAGCGGTAGCGCAGAATACCGTTGGTGACACCGACGGCCAGGCCCACTGCCAGGGCCATCAATGCGATGCCCATGGCCATGATGCGTTGATCTGTGTTGTCGACGGTAAACGGCGCATCAATCACAGCAACAATACGCACCGCAGCCATCCCGGTGTAATGCATGGCGGCAATCGCCAGTCCCATACCCAGACCACCGAGCAGGATGCTATTGATGTGGCTGACCTGCATATGCCGGCGCAAGCCGAAGCGCAGCCAGAGCGCAGCCATGGCAAGCAGAACGGCGACTACCAGCGAGGCGACAAACCAGGCCGGGTCCAGCTGCAGTTGGGCATCCATGCGCATGGCCGCCATACCGGTATAGTGCATGGCACCGATACCGCCGCCCATCAGAAGGCCGCCGACGGCAATCTGGTGTCTGCTGACCCGGGCCTGAACCAGCACACGCAGGGCAATCCAGGAGGCCAGTACCGCTGGCACGACGGATACCAGGGTAATCGTCGGATCATAACGGACGGGAATATCCAGCTGGAAGGCCAGCATGCCGATAAAGTGCATGGCCCAGATACCACCGCCAAGCGTCAGCGACCCCGAGAGCAGGGCAATGTTGCGCGTCAGTGGGTTGGCGGCGATCCGGGCCAGGCTGGCGACCTGCAGGGCAAAGCTCGAGGCCAGAATGGCGATCACCACAGACAGCAGCATCAGGGCGGTATCATGCTGCCCGAACAGTAGCTGGTTGTGATCGTTGCCCGGCAGGTAAAAGAAGCTGGGAATCATACAGCCTGCTCCGCCCTTGTGGCCTGAGAGGCCCGACAGTCAGTCGCTGGGCAGTCTTGACAGGCGCTATCAGCAATCACTGCAGTATAGCCGTGATCGATACACCCAATGGCCATTTGCCACGGGGTGCTGATTCAGTGTGCCGTCTGACCGACCTATTTGGCAAGCAACTCGTCTACCGCCGCGATAGCGGTGTCCAGGCTGGCCTTGTCAGCGCAGCGCAGGGTTGCGTGGCCTACTTTGCGGCCGACCTTGAAGGCTTTGCCATAGTGATGCAGATGACAGTTGTTGATCGCCGTGACCTGCTCGACCGGCGGTACGCTACCGATAAAGTTTAGCATGGCGCTTTCACCGACCTTGGCGGTGGAGCCGAGTGGCAAGCCGGCGATCGCCCGCAAGTGGTTCTCGAACTGGCTGCATTCGGCACCTTCGATGGTCCAGTGCCCCGAGTTATGAACCCGCGGTGCAATTTCGTTTGCCTTGAGTCCGCCATCGATTTCAAAGAACTCGAAGGCCATTACCCCGACATAATCCAGCTTGTTCAGCACTCGGCCAACATAGTCTTCGGCCAGCGCCTGCAAGGGGTGGGCAGTGCTGGCTACGGACAGGCGCAGAATGCCGTCTTCGTGGGTATTGTGCACCAGCGGGTAAAAGCGGGTTTCACCATCACGCGCACGTACGGCAATCAGCGAGACTTCGCCGCTGAAGGGCACAAAGCCTTCGAGGATACAGGGCACATTGCCCAGTTCAGCAAAAGCCCCAGCGACATCGGCGGCGGCGCGCAGTACCTTCTGGCCCTTACCATCGTAACCCAGGGTGCGGGTTTTCAGGACTGCCGGCAGACCAATGCTGGCGGCAGCGGCATCCAGATCGGCCTGGGACTGGATATCGGCAAAGGCCGGGGTCGGGATATCCAGCTCACGGAACAGGGACTTTTCGAACCAGCGGTCACGGGCAATGCGCAACGACTCGGCATTCGGGTAGACCGGCACAAACTGGGACAGAAAGGCCACGGTATCAGCCGGCACGCTTTCAAACTCGAAGGTCACCACGTCGACTTCGTCGGCCAGTTGGCGCAGATGGTCGCGGTCACTGTAATCGGCGCGAATGTGCTCACCCAATGCCTGCGCACAGGCGTCCGGTGCCGGGTCGAGAAATGCAAACTGCTGGCCCAGCGGGGTGCCTGCCAATGCCAGCATGCGGCCGAGCTGACCACCACCAATGACGCCGATCTTCATGCGTGTTACCTCAAGCCTGACGCGGGTCAGGATTATCCAGGACAGTCTCGGTCTGACGCTGACGGAAATCCTGCAGCGCCTGATGGAATTGCGGGTGTTTACCACCCAGAATACTGGCTGACAGCAGGGCCGCATTGATGGCGCCGGCCTTGCCGATGGCCAGGGTCGCTACCGGCACACCGCCGGGCATCTGCACGATCGAGAGCAGGGAATCGACACCGGAGAGCATGGACGACTGCACCGGCACACCGAGTACCGGCAAATGGGTCTTGGCCGCGCACATGCCCGGCAAGTGGGCGGCACCGCCCGCGCCGGCAATGATCACTTCGATACCGCGACCGGCGGCCTGTTCGGCATAGTCGAACAACAGATCCGGCGTGCGATGGGCCGACACCACCTTGACCTCATGCGGGATGCCCAATTGCTCGAGCGTATCTACCGTATGGCTCATGGTCGACCAGTCTGACTTGGATCCCATGATCACGCCTACCAGTGCGGTCATTGCAGTGCCTCGCTCAGGTGTTCCGCCAGCTGGCGGAAAGGAAAAGCCGAGTATTATGAAGGGCCGCGCGCTGCGCTACAAGTCGCGACCGCTCGGCGGCGGGCAAGGGTTCAGAATTTTTCCGGCCGCAGTACCTCGACCGTGCTCAGGTAACAGATCATGGCGAAGTTGTGGTAATAGCGCTCCTGCACGAAATGGGCGATTTTTTCTGCCAGTTCGCGGCTGCAGACCACTTCCAGGCGGATATTGCCGTCGTTGTCCCAGCCGGCGCTGCGGACGCCTCGGGTACCGGTGCCACGGGCATCAGAGAGGGTCCAGCCGGGGGCGCCGAGGTGCTCCAGATCCTTGATCAGGCGGGGCTCCAGTGCGGCTTCGCAAATCAGGGTGAGCAGAGTGCGGGTAGGTAATTGCATATCAAGCTCCTCAACCGGCCAGCCATTGGGCGAATGACAGGTACAGCGGTATGCCGACCAGTATATTGAAGGGGAAGGTAATCCCCAAGGAGGCGGTCAGCGATAGCGCTGGATTGGCTTCCGGCAGCGCCAGACGCATGGCCGCGGGCACGGCAATATAGGAGCCACTGGCGCCGAGGGTAGCCAGCACGGTAATCCCGCCGACCGACAGCCCCATGGCGTGGCCCAGCAAGCCGGCGAGCAAGGCGCCCAGCAGGGGGAAGGCCAGCGCGAAGATGATCAGACGCACGCCGCTGTGGCGCAGACTGCCCAGTTGGCGTGAGGCAATCAGCCCCATCTCGAGCAGAAACAGCGCGAGAACCGGCTTGAACATGCTGGTATAGAAGGGCTCCAGCGGTTCGATGGCTTCCTTGCCGGCCAGTACCCCGATGATCAGGCCGCCAAGCAGCAACATGATGCTCTTGCCGAGAAATACTTCGTGGCCGAGCGCTTTCCAGTCGGTATCACGGCGGACACCCTTGGCCAGCAGAATGCCAACAATGATCGCCGGCACTTCC
>SKFV01000389.1 GCA_007117785.1 Pseudomonas sp. | reverse complement strand
GCATGAACAACAAGATCAAGGTCATCAAGCGAATGGCTTATGGCTACCGGGATAACGACTACTTCTTCCTAAAGATCAAAGCAGCGTTTCCCGGTAAAGCGCGATGAACCTTTTTTTTGCCCGCAGAAAAGTCAGCCGTGCTAAAGGGGACTTGCAGCACGGCTGCAGCAGCATAGAATAGCCGCTGATTCTGCGGAAACCGCCCCCATGTTCCATATCGCCCTGCTTGAACCCGAAATCCCACCGAATACCGGCAACATCATCCGCCTCTGCGCCAATAGCGGCTGCCAGCTGCACCTTATCGAGCCTCTGGGGTTTATGCTGGATGACAAGCGCCTGCGCCGCGCCGGGCTGGATTACCACGAGTTTGCCGACTTGCAGGTACACCCTGACTGGGCCAGTTGCCAGGCCACGGTGCAGCCGCAACGGGTATTTGCCTTGAGCACCAAGGGCACGCGCAATTTTGCCGAGGTCAGTTTTGAACCGGGGGACATGTTTCTGTTCGGACCAGAGAGCCGCGGGCTGCCGGCCGAACTGCGCGAGAGCCTGCCAGCCGATCAGGTATTACGTATACCCATGTGTGCCAACAGCCGCAGCCTGAACCTGTCTAATAGCGCAGCGATTCTGATCTATGAAGCCTGGCGCCAGCAAGGGTTTGCCGGCGCGAGCTGACAATTGCAGCTGCCGGCAAGAGGGCCGCCGGCAGCCGCAGCCAAGCATCAAATCAACGCGTCTTGATTACCACCTTGCCGACCGCCTTGCGTGAGGTCAGGATGGCCAGCGCGTCTTCGTACTCGTCCAGGTTGTAGGTTTTGGACACCAGGGGCTTGAGCTTGCCTTCACTGAACCAGGCAAACAGCTGCTTGAAGTTGTCCAGATTGTTTTGCGGTTCGCGGGCAGCAAAAGAACCCCAGAACACGCCGACCACGGCAGCCCCCTTGAGCAGCGGCAGGTTGGCCGGCATTTCCGGAATACGGCCGCTGGCAAACCCGACCACCAGCAGACGGCCATTCCAGTTGATGCAGCGCAGCGACTGGTCAAACATATCGCCACCGACCGGGTCATAGATTACATCCGCACCCTTGCCGTTGGTCAGCGCCTTGACCTTCTCTTTCAGCTCGCCATCGGCGTAATTGACCAGTTCATCGGCACCGGCATCCTTGGCCACTTGCAGCTTTTCGTCGCTGGACGCAGCAGCAATTACCCGTGCGCCCATCGCCTTGCCGATTTCTACAGCAGCCAGGCCGACACCACCGGAAGCACCCAATACCAGTAGGGTTTCACCCGGCTGCAGGTTGGCGCGCTGCTTGAGGGCATGCATGGAAGTGCCATAGGTCATGCTGAAACCCGACGCCGTAACAAACTCCATATCGTCAGGCATCGGCAATACCCGCATGGCGTCTATCGCGATCTTTTCGGCAAAGCTGCCAAAACCGGTCAGACCCATGACGCGATCACCCGGCTTGAGGTGTTTGACCTTTTCACCTACGCTCGCTACCACACCAGCGGCTTCGCCACCCGGAGAAAAGGGGAATGGTGGTTTGACCTGGTATTTGCCTTCTATGATCAGCGTATCGGGGAAGTTGACCCCAGCGGCATGAATGTCGAGTACCACTTCGTTGGGTTTGGCGACCGGATCGGTTGTCTCTTCCAGCACCAGACTGCTGGCCGGACCATAGGCTTTGCACAAGACGGCTTTCATGATGTCTCCCTGTTTGGGTTTTTGTCAGTTACAGTCTAGTCGCAACCCGGGTCAGCGGGTCAATGACCATACTGCTGGTTGATCTGAACCCATAAGGCCGGGCTCGCCCGGCAACTGCTGCACACTTTCACTTGAGGACTCTGTATGCGCTTGCGAACCCTGGCCCCGGCACTGTTGCTGTTTGCTGGACTACAACTACCTATTAGCGCCCAGGCGGTCGAGTACGTGGAGCTGACGCCCTCCTTTGTCGGCACCATTGGCCCTGGCCCGCGTATTCAATATCTGCGCGTGGATGTTGCCCTGCGCGCCAGCAGCACCGAGGCGGTCAGCCGTATCGAGCATCACGACCCCTTGATTCGCAACACCCTGGTCAGCCTGTTTGCCCGCCAGACCGCCGAGGACCTGGCCAGCATGCAAGGCAAGGAAGCCTTGCGCAGTGAAGCTCTGGCAGAGGTACAGGCGGTACTGGAAGCGGAAGAAGGCCAGCAGCTGATCAGTGATCTGCTGTTTACCAACCTGCTGACGCAATAAGCCGCCAGCACAGGTACTCAGCCGGACAATTGCTGCGCCATGTAGGCGGCGACATAGGCATCGAAATCAACCGTATCCGCCACTTCGATTGCTGCCTGCTCAGCCAGAGAGGCTTCGGCTGCAGCCCGCATGCCCGCCTGTTGGTCGTCGGGCAAAGGTCGGTCGGCAAAATAGGCCTGATGCGCGGCGGATTGCGCCAGGGCAAAGCGGAAAAAACTGTCCCCATGCTCGGCAATCCCAGCCAGCACCCGAGCCGAAGGCGTCAACGCCGGATCGGTCAGCTTGGCTGATTGCACCTGCAGACTGGCGCTGTAATCGTTACCGCCATGCACCTGATCAAGCAGCGCCGCACAGGGCGCCAGCGCAGCCACCAGTTGCTGACCCCACGCCAACAGCGGACGTGCAACCCCGCGCTGATGCAATAACAGGCCCGGCTCGCGACCACGGCGCACACTGAGGGCAAAGTTTTCCACCACTTCCAGACACTCGGCCTGCTCCAGTGGCGGACTTTCTTCCAGTGCGCAATAGAGCAAAAAGACATCGAGAAAACGTGCTGTTTCCAGGCTGATACCGAGGGGCTCGAAGGGATCGATATCCATACAACGCACTTCAATATATTCCACCCCGCGTGCCGCCAGCGCATGCACCGGCTTTTCACCACTATGGGTGACACGCTTGGGCCGGATCGGGCTGTAAAATTCGTTTTCAATCTGCAGCAGGTTGGTATTCAGTTGCTGCCATTCACCGGCGGCATCGTGGGTACCGATTTTCGCATAGGGTGCATAGGGCAGCCCGGTCGCTTCCGTCATGCTCTGAATGTAGTTATCCAGGCTGTTGTAGCAAATATTCAGACCGGCCTGGGCATTGTTGTTGTAGCCCAGGTCGCTCATGCGCAGGCTAGTGGCCCAAGGCAGATACAGGGTCTTCTCACCCAATGGCTGCAGATTATGCTCGCTGCCACGCAGGAAGGTGCTGCACAGCGCCGGCGAAGCACCGAACAGGTACATCAACAGCCAGGAGTAGCGGCGGAAGTTACGGATCATGCCGAAATAGCTGTCGGACTGCCAATCCTGAGCAGGGCTTTGGTCGCCGGCGCTCTGCTGCAAGACCTGCCAGAGCGCAGGTGACAAGGAAAAATTATAGTGGATGCCGGCAATGCACTGCATCGCCTTGCCATAACGTACCGCCAGGCCGCGCCGGTACACGTGCTTCAGGGTGCCGACATTGGAGGTGCCGTACCAAGCGATCGGAATATCGTTATCGGTCGCCGGTAGCCAGCAAGGCATGGACTCGGTCCACAACCACTCATCACCAATCTGGCTATAGGTATAGCGGTGGATATCATCCAGCTCGCGCATCAAGTCCGGCAGGTCACGGCAGACGGGCGTAATCAGCTCCAACAGCGCTTCGGAGTAATCAGTGGTGATCTGCGGATGAGTCAGTGCCGAGCCCAGACCAGCGGGATGCGCAGTCATGGCCAGACGACCATCGGAACTGATGCGCAGGCTCTCTTTCTCGATACCGTGACCGCAATCACGCAGGGTGTCGGCACACTGTGCGTGTTGCAGTAAATCCAGATGACGCTTCAAAGTCGGTGACAAGGCTGTCACTCCCAGACAGATGGGCGTCAGTCGCGCCCGAAAAAATCAACGATCAGATACGCGCGAACGTGCCCAGTGCCTTGGCCACCAGCACGTCATCCTGCCATACCTCACCATCTACCACTACGGTTCGGGTGCCAGCATGCACCACCTTGCCACGGCCTTCCAGCGCGCCGCCGGTTACCGCCCGAGTGTAGTTGATCTTGCATTCAACCGTCGCGGTCACCTCGTTCGGCTCGAGTACACTGAACGCCGCAGCGCCCATGGCGGAATCCAGCAAGGTAAAGACTACCCCGCCATGCACCCGCCCCGTGGAATTGAAATGGTGCTGGGCAATATCCAGATGCAGAAAGCACTCACCGCGACTGATATGGCGAAACTCCAGCCCCACCAGACGGGTAAAGTCGCTCATGCGATTTTCGGCAAAGTTCTTCAGGTAAGGATGATCAATCATAGTCAGGGCTTCTTCAGATGCTTCGCATTGGCAAACAGATCGGCAAAAGTACCACCTGAGGCCGGCTTTGTACCAGCGTGAGACGCTGCAGGCTGGCGCCCGGTACTCTTTTTTCGCTCTGCTGGCGGCTTGCCCGCGGCAACCTTGGTGTCGCCCGGCTGGTCGTCCAATCGCATGCTC
>SKFV01000251.1 GCA_007117785.1 Pseudomonas sp. | reverse complement strand
CGGCTACCGCAATACCCAGCGCCTCAGGCGCATCTTCCGGCCCGCGCGCCTCGGCGCGCAGCATGGTGGTACCCATGGGCTCACCCACCAGGCCGCGCAACCAAAGCTCGCCGTTCTCACGGATTGCATAGCAGGCGATCGGCACCTGACAGCCGCCATTAAGGTGGGTATTCAGCGCGCGCTCGGCGCGCACGCGCAAGGCGCTGTCATGGTCATTCAGCGGTGCCAGCAGCGTTTTCAGCTCGTCATCCTCGCTGCGGCACTCGATACCCACAGCACCCTGACCACCTGCCGGCAGACTTTCCTCTGGCGGCATGGCATAGCGGATGCGTTCATTGAAGCCCAGCCGCATCAGGCCAGCGGTGGCGAGAATAATGGCGTCGTACTCACCGGCATCCAGCTTGGCCAGGCGGGTGTTCACGTTACCGCGCAGAAAACGCACCTGCAGATCAGACCGCCGTGCCAGCAGCTGAGCCTGTCGGCGCAGACTCGACGTACCCACAATACTGCCCGCCGGCAAGGCATCGACATGGTCATAGTGGTTGGAGACAAAGGCATCGGTGGGCTCTTCACGCTCACAGATCACCGGCAGTTCCAGACCCGGCGGAAAGGCCATGGGCACATCTTTCATCGAGTGCACGGCCAGATCGGCCTCGTCGTTCATGATCGCGGTTTCCAGCTCCTTGACGAACAGCCCCTTGCCGCCAATCTTGGCCAGCGGGGAGTCAAGCAGCTTGTCGCCACGACTGACCATGGGCACCAGGCTGACCTGCAAGCCAGGGTGCAATGTTTCCAGACGGGCTTTGACGTATTCGGCCTGCCACAGGGCCAAGGCGCTCTTGCGGGTGGCAATTCGCAGTACTCGTGTCATGGGTATCTCGCTAACAATGTCAGCGTCATGATACGCCATGCGGCAGCCAGCATCCATGCGACCGGCTGGCGCGACTCAGAGCCTATCCATCAGCTTGCGCACACCGGGCACATGCCGGCGGCTGACGGTGAGTGGCTCTTCAGGTAGTTCCTTCAGGAAAAGCTGGAAGTGACCGCTGCCTTCACGCTGCAAACGCTCGATGCGCCCGCGCGCCACCAGGGCATTACGGTGGATACGCACAAACTGGTCAGCAAATTCGTCTTCCAGTGCTTTCAATGGCTCATCCAGTAGCACCTCGCCCTGCTCGTGGCGCAAGGTGACGTATTTGTGGTCGGCAATAAAATACATGACCTCGGCAACCGGAATCAGCTCTATGCCCTTGCGTGTGCGGGCACTGATATGACTGCGCGCCTGGGTTGTATCATCCTCACCGGTCGGTCGGCCAAGACTGGCCAGCTGCATGCGGTTGAGGCGCTGAGCCTTGTCGAGCGCATCGCATAGGTCTTCACGACGTACCGGCTTGAGCAGGTAGCCCACGGCACTGACATTGAAAGCCTCCAGTGCGTATTCACCATAGGCGGTACAGAATACTACCGCCGGCGCCTGGGGTAATTCACAGAGCTTGGCTGCTGCCTGCAAGCCATCCATACCGGGCATGCGGATATCCAGCAGCACAATGTCGGGATGCTGCTCCGCCACCAGTTGCAGTACTTCGTGTCCATTGGCGGCGGTGTCAGGCAAAGCCTGATATCCCGGCAAGGCATCTACCAGGCGCAACAAGCGTTCACGGGCCAAAGGCTCATCATCGGCGATCAGTACTTTCATGCCTTAATGATTACTCCGCTTTGAGGGTCCTTGTCTACAAGAGTAGACCACACGGCAAAAGTAGCGCGATCCATCTTGCCAGGCATCCAGTTTTGCCTCGGCACCAAACAGCGCCTGCAAGCGGGCATGGATATTATCCAGTGCCATGTGCGCACCTTCACCGGCAGGCTCTTCAGCACAGACACTGTTGCTGACCTCGAGTTCAACCCGCGCGCCCTCGCGCCGGCCACGAATCAACACATCACCACCCGCCGGACTGGGCTGCACACCATAGAAAATCGCGTTTTCCAGAATCGGCTGCAGCGTCAGAAGGGGCATCGGCGTCGCATCCGGCAACTCACTGACCTGCCACGCTACCTGCAAGCGCTCACCCAGCCGATATTGTTCAATACGCAGATAGCCTTCGCAAAGACGCCGCTCTTCCTGCCAGGTAGCAACGCCATCAACTTCGGTCAGATTGGCGCGAAACAGATCAGCCAGATCAAGCACGGCGTTCTCAGCCTTGTCCGGCGAGGTGCCGATCAGGCTGACAATACTGTTCAGGCTATTGAACAGAAAATGTGGCCGGATGCGCGATTGCAGTGCTTGCAGACGCGCCAGCAGTTCAGCCTGTTGTTGATGCTGCCATTGCTGTTGCAGGTAAAAGTAACGCAGCAACAGACTGGTCATGATCAGAGCAATCAGGCCGTGGCGCAGTAACTGGCTGCCATCCACCAGGGGCGTGCCGACCAGGCCCTGCAGCAAGACCCAGTTGGCCATCACGGTAAACAACAGGGTCAGCCCCACCACCACGGTGTAACAGGCTGCGATGGACAACCCCAGCGCCTGCCGACGCATCCACGGACGCAAGCGACAAAGCAGGGCCGCCGACAGCAATACCACCCATTGCACGAACAGCGAGGCCATGGCCAGACGCATCCAGTCAAAGCCGCTACCGCCGGGCTCGGCCAGCACCCAGAGCAAAACCACCAGCTCGGCCAGAATCACCAGAGTAAATACCGCAATTGACGAGCACAGATCCGGGAGGAAGAAATCATCTCCCGCATAGGGTCGCTTGAGTAGGGTCCAGAGTCCGTTCTTCATAGCTTAAGTGTCCGCCAGCTTGGCGCGAATGCGCAAGTGTGAAGTGGTATAGTAGCCGTTTAGCCAAATCAACAGCGGATGCAGCGCAATGAGCCAAGAAAAAACGACCAACCAATCCTGGGGTGGCCGCTTCAGCGAGCCGGTAGATGCCTTTGTGGCCCGGTTCACCGCCTCGGTGGATTTCGACAAACGCCTGTACAAGCACGACATCCAGGGCTCGATTGCGCATGCCAGCATGCTGGCCAAAGTTGGCGTACTGACCACGGATGAGCGCGACACCATCATTGAGGGCCTGCGCGCCATCCAGACGGAAATCGAAGCCGGCGAATTCGACTGGCAGGTCGAGCTGGAAGACGTGCATATGAACATCGAAGCCCGTCTGACCCAGCGCATTGGCATTACCGGCAAGAAGCTGCACACAGGGCGCTCGCGCAATGACCAGGTCGCTACCGATATCCGCCTCTGGCTGCGTGAGGAAATCGACATCATCCTCAGCGAGCTGGAACGCCTGCAAAGCGGCCTGCTGGATCAGGCCGAGCAGCATGCGGAAGTGATTATGCCCGGCTTTACCCATTTGCAGACCGCGCAACCGGTGACCTTCGGCCACCACCTGCTGGCCTGGTACGAAATGCTGCGCCGCGACACCGAACGCCTGCTCGACTGCCGCAAGCGGGTCAATCGCATGCCGCTGGGCTCGGCCGCACTGGCTGGCACCACCTACCCGATCGATCGTAGCATTACCTGTGAACTGCTTGGCTTTGATGCCATCTCCGGCAACTCACTGGATGGTGTGTCCGACCGTGATTTCGCCATCGAATTCTGCGCCGCAGCGGCCGTAGCCATGATGCACCTGTCACGCTTTTCCGAAGAGCTGGTGCTGTGGACCAGTGCGCAGTTCAACTTTATCGACCTGCCTGACCGCTTCTGCACCGGCTCATCGATCATGCCGCAGAAGAAAAACCCCGATGTGCCCGAACTGGTGCGCGGTAAATCCGGGCGTGTCTATGGTCACCTGATGGGCCTGTTGACCCTGATGAAAAGCCAGCCGCTGGCCTACAACAAGGACAATCAGGAAGACAAGGAACCTTTATTCGATGCCGTGGATACCCTGCGTGACAGCCTGCGCGCCTTTGCCGACATGATTCCGGCGATCAAGCCGCGCGTGGACATGATGCGTGAAGCCGCCCTGCGCGGATTTTCCACCGCCACCGACCTGGCCGACTACCTGGTAAGCAAGGGTCTGCCCTTCCGTGACTGCCACGAGATCGTCGGTCTGGCAGTGAAATACGGCGTCGAGCAGGGCAAGGACCTGGCCGAAATGAGCCTGGATGAACTGCGCCAGTTCAGCGACCAGATCGAGCAGGATGTGTTTGACGTACTGACGCTGGAAGGCTCGGTGAATGCCCGCGACCATATCGGCGGTACCGCACCGGCCCAGGTGCGTGCAGCCGTAGCGCGTGGCCGCGCTCAACTGCAGGCGGATAACGCCTGAAGGTAAACGGGTAGAGACTGAGACAGAACCTGAGTCCGACCGGACTCAGGTTGGCGGCAGCTCAACCAGACCCCAGGGCAACTCCGCTACCCGCGCCGGTTGAGCCGAGAGATCAATCAAGTCACCATTGCCCGGCACCAGCCCCTGCAACCCCAGGGTGCGACCAAAAGCCATATGCGCCTGTTGGTGATAATCCTCGCCATGCACCGGCAACAGATAACGTGCGT
>SKFV01000055.1 GCA_007117785.1 Pseudomonas sp. | reverse complement strand
ATGAAGGATACGTTGTCCCAGGCCCTGGCTGAAATCGATCAGGTACTCTTGGGCAAGCAACATGCTGTTCGGCTGGCTGTCGCGTGCTTGCTGGCTCGCGGTCATCTGCTGATCGAAGACTTGCCTGGTATGGGCAAGACGACGCTTTCACAGGCTTTGGCCCGGGTAATGGGGCTGGGCTATCAACGCATCCAGTTCACCAGTGATTTGTTGCCTGGCGATATTCTTGGCACCTCGGTGTTTGATCGCAATACCGCGCAGTTCATTTTCCATCCCGGCCCAGTGTTTGCCGAACTGGTTTTGGCGGACGAGATCAACCGCGCTACACCAAAAAGCCAGAGTGCCTTGCTGGAGGCGATGGAAGAAGGGCAGGTGACCATCGATGGGGCCACGCGTCCGCTACCCGATCCTTTCTTCGTAATCGCGACACAGAACCCGGTATCCCAGGGTGGTACATTTCCATTGCCGGAGTCGCAACTGGACCGTTTTCTGATGCGCTTGTCACTGGGTTATCCCTCGCCAGCGGCAGAGAAGTCCTTGCTGATGGGTGCCGAGCGCCAGGAGCGACTGAAGCGCGTCGAACCGGTACTGCCGAGAGACAAGCTGCTGGCTCTGCAAGCGGCGGTACCAAAGATAACTGCCAGTGAAGCGATCGTTGATTACATCCTGCGACTGGTCAACCGTACCCGTGAAAGTCAGGTGTGTGCCTGGGGGTTATCTCCCAGGGCGAGTCTGGGTTTGCTCGCAGCCGCGCGCGCCTGGGCTATGTTGGAACACCGGGATTATGTGATCCCTGAAGACGTCCAGGCTGTGCTGCCTGCGGTTGTCAGCCACCGCCTGCGAGCCAGTGAAGACCCTGCCGGGCACGGCGGTGGAGGTTTGGCGCAATGGCTGCTGAACGAGGTTGAGGCCGTCTGATGCCTTTGCTTCGTGCCTGGTTTCAGCGTTGGTTGAAGCACCGCATACCGGCCGCTCGCGAGGTCAGGCTCAATCACCGGCGTATTTTCATTCTGCCCAGTCGAGCAGGCTTGGGCCTGCTGCTGCTGTTGACCATCATGCTGATTGGCGCCATCAATTACCAGAACAGTCTGGTGTACGGCGTGACCTTTATTCTGGGTAGTCTGTTCTGGGTTGGTTTGCACCATACCTATCGAAATCTGGCCGGTCTGGAGCTGCGGGCCACCGGTGGTGCTCCTGTGTTTGCCGGTGAAAACGTTCCCCTCAGCCTGACTCTGGCAGCACCCAGGCGCTTGCATCAATCCCTGGTACTGGCCTGGCCGGAAACCCAGCCGCAACGGGTGGATGTGGCCAAGGATGATGAGGCGCAACTGACGCTCTATCACCCGGCGCGCCAGCGGGGTTGGTTCAGCCCTGGGCGATTGCGTATTGAAACCCGTTATCCGCTCGGTTGGTTTGTGGCCTGGAGTCTGATTGATCTGCGCTGGCAGGTACTGGTCTATCCCAAGCCCTTGCAAGCCGATTTGCCACGTCAACCCGGGCAGGGACAGGATGACGAAGGTGAGCCTGGCCTGAATGAGGGCGTTGACGACTTTCAGGGTCTGCGCAATTACCAGCCCGGTGACTCCAAGCGCCGTCTCGACTGGCGGGCCTGGTCGCGCGGCCAGGGCTTGCACAGCAAGATTTTTGCCGAACCCAGCCAGACCACATGGTGGTTGAATCTCGAGCAGGCACCGGGTGCTGACCTGGAGCAGAAACTGGGCTATCTCACCGGCTGGATTCTGCAGTTGGAGCAAAAACACGAACCTTATGGGTTGATCTTGCCGGGCATCCGACTAGGCCCGGCGCAGGGTGAACGCCACCGGGATGCCTGCCTCAAGTCGCTGGCCCTGTATGGAGTGCCAACATGAGCACTGCCGGTCTGATACCTCGCAATAGCCTGGCCTGGCTGCTTACTGCGCAAGTGGTGGTATTGTTGCCGCACTTGCCACGCCTACCGTTCTGGGTCGCTATCATCTGGATGGGCTGTGCCCTCTGGCGAGTACAGATCCAGCGGATGCGCTGGCGTTATCCCGGTACTGTATTCAAGGTGTTCGCGCTGATCGCCATCAGTGCCGGGACTTTCCAGGCACAAGGCACCCTGATCGGACTGGATGCAGCAGTGATGCTGCTGCTGCTGCTGTTCATGCTCAAGCTGTTGGAAATGCGCAATCCACGCGATGCTCTGGTAGTGATCTATCTGGGCTTTTTCATCATTGCCACCGCCTTTCTGTTTGATCAGGGTATACCGGTTACGCTTTATCAATGCTTCTCTTTGCTGGTTCTGGTGTCGGCACTGGTAGGCCTGCAACAGTCACCGGGACGCAATGATCCGGCGCGCGCCATGCGCACTGCGGGGGTGCTGCTAATGCAGGCAATTCCCCTGATGCTGGTGCTGTTCATGCTGTTCCCCCGCATTGGGCCCTTGTGGTCAGTCAATGCGCCGGGGCAGGGCGCAACCACCGGTCTGGCCGAAAGCATGTCTCCGGGTGACATTGCCGATCTGGCCCGCTCAAGTAATCTGGCATTTCGCGTCAGTTTTGATGACGAAATACCCGCGCACAGTGATCTTTACTGGCGTGCACTCACCCTGAGTACGTTCAATGGCCGTGAGTGGTCGCACTCTCAGTTGTCCAGCCAGGCCTTGACGCGCCCCTGGCAGCCGGAGGGTGACTCGATCAGCTATCAGGTGCTGACGGGCGCCAGTCAGCAGCAATGGGCATTCAGCCTGCGAGGTGCAACGACCACCGACAGTCAACTGATCCTCACGCGCGATTTTATGCTGCAAGCACGTCGCCCATTTACCCAAACCACTGCCTATCGCGCGACCTCCTGGCCGGGCAGCCTGCTCGATCCGGATGGGCTTGATTCACTCCAGGAGCGTCTGTATCTGTCACTCCCACAGGGTGTTGATCCGCGAAGCCGAGCCTGGGCCGAGGAGCTGCGTGAAGAATATCCCGACGACGAAGACCTGGTTGCTGCATTGCTGCAGCATTTCAATCGTGAGCCCTATCATTACACCTTGCGTCCTCCGACCCTGGGCCGTCACACCAATGATGAATTCCTCTTTGATACCCAGCGCGGTTTCTGTGCTCATTATGCCGGCGCCATGACCTTTGTCCTGCGTGCTGCCGGTATTCCGGCCCGCGTAGTTGCCGGTTACCAGGGCGGTGAACTCAACCCGCGTGGCAATTATGTTCTGGTGCACCAGTTCGATGCGCATGCCTGGGTTGAAGTCTGGTTGCCGGAGCAGGGTTGGGTATCGGTTGATCCGACCTTTCAGGTTGCTCCGGAACGGATCGAGCAGGGCTTGCAGCAGGCCTTGCAGGGTGAGGGCAGCTTCCTCGAAGACTCACCCCTGTCCGCTGCCCGATATCGCAATATCGACTGGGTCAATCGTTTGCGTCTGGGGTGGGATGAGGTCAATTTCCAATGGCAGATGCGGGTGCTGAGTTATCAGAGCGAACGTCAGGGCGATTTTTTCCGCCGCTGGCTGGGCACCACAGACTGGCAACGCGTTGCCGTAGTACTCTTCCTGGCCGCCTCGCTGGTGATGATTCCGCTCGCACTGTGGACCTTGCGCCCTGCCAAACGCGCTCGTGACCGACGTAAGCGCGCGTGGCAGCAGTTGGATCGCCGACTTCAGCGCCTGGGCTTGCAGGCCCGGCGGGGCGAGGGGCCACGTGCCTGGCAACAGCGCTTATCCGCGGCTTTGCCGCAGCAGCGTGATGCTATCGAGGCTTTTTTTGCCGAGTATGAACGTCTGACCTATGCCAGCGAGGAAAGGCCGGATAAGCTGCAATTGCAACTGCTTGAACAGCACCTGAAATCACTGTTGCAAGGGCTGCCGCGTCGTCGACCACGGCAACCCAGCAGCGAATTGCCGACGACAGGTGGTTAATCATGCAGATGGTGGCTTGCCGCCAGAGAATTGCCACTTATAATGAGGCAAAAAACCGACACACTTATTGTCGACGTTCATAGAGGCCAGCATGCATCCATTCAGTGCCACCCGCCCTCCCAAGCTCGCCCTGTTGCTTGGTGCAGCCGGCCTGGCTCCCTTTGTTTTCGGCGCCCTGGGTCTGTGGGTTACTCCTGAGGCCTGGCGTGAATGGGTGATGGACGAACTGCTGGCTTATACGGCCATAATTCTGGCCTTCATGGGCGCAATTCACTGGGGCTTGGCCATGCGCGCTGATGAAGCCAGTGACAAGGCCCCGGTGCAGCTGGGTTTGTCAGTCATTCCACCGCTGCTGGGCTGGTTTGCCTTGAGCATGCCTCAACAACTCGGAATTCCCCTGTTCTTTCTGGCGTTTGCTGCCCTGTATTTTGCTGACATCTGGGCGGTCAATCATGGTTTGGCGCCGGTGTGGTACCCATCACTGCGCAAGCCTCTGACGATAGTGGTGGTTGTTTCATTGCTGGTGGCTTGGGCATCTATCTGGTGAGTTGGTTGAATTAACCAATTTCTCGAAATGTGATGTATTTAACAGAATATTTCACGCTACTGGCTGTT
>SKFV01000226.1 GCA_007117785.1 Pseudomonas sp. | reverse complement strand
TCCAAGGTGTACAGCACCAATGTGGCCAGCATTCCCTGGTTGCGGCAAAAGGTGGAATGGGTCAAACAGGAAGCGGGTTTTGATCCCGGTGGTCACCTGGGCAAGGAATTGAATCAGGTGTTGCAGGTGTTGCCCCGTGATGATCTGTTCCAGATGAGCGCGGATGAACTCTGCGATACCGCTGTCAGCATCGTACAGATGCAGGAGCGAAGTCAGATACGACTGTTCCTGCGCCGTGGTAACTATGGTCGCTTCTATTACGGTTTGGCCTATGTGCCTCGTGAACTGTACTCCACAGCTATCCGGCAAAAAATCCAGCAGGTATTGATGCAGCGGTTACAGGCCAGTGAATGTGAATTCTGGACCTACTTCTCTGAATCCGTATTGACACGCACCCAGTTTATTTTGCGGGTAGACCCGCTACAGGCGGTAGATGTGGATCACGACAAGATTGAGCAGGAAGCGGTGCAGGCCTGTAGCAGTTGGCAGGATGACTTCAAGGTGCGTTTGCACGATCGTCTGGGCGAAGCGCCGGCCATGCAGTTGCTGCATGATTTTCCTGAAGGACCACCACCGGGTTACAGCGACCGATTTACCCCGGCCAGTGGCGTGGTAGATGTCGAGCACCTGCAGGCACTGACAATCGAGCAACCGCTGGGTATGAGTTTTTATCAGCCACTGGCGCAGAAGAGCGGAGTACTGCACTGCAAGCTGTATCATCTGGGTGACTCCTTGCCGTTGTCCGACGTGCTACCGATTCTGGAAAACCTCGGACTTCGCGTGCTGGGTGAATACCCGTTTCAGTTCCGGCACAAGAGCGGTAATGAATACTGGATCCACGACTTCGAGTTCACCTGCAGTGAAGTTCTGGATATTCAGGAAGTCAATCAGTTATTCCGCGAGGCTTTTCTTGCTGTGTGGAACCAGCAGGCGGAGAATGACGGCTTCAACCGCCTGGTGTTGCATGCGCGTATGCCCTGGCGTGAGGTCAGTCTGTTGCGTGCTTATGCGCGTTACCTCAAACAGATTCGCCTGGGTTTCGAGCTGCCCTATATAGCCAATACACTGGTCAACCATGCTACCATCGCGCATGAACTGGTCCGTCTGTTCAAGACGCGCTTCTATCTCGCTCGCAAGCTCACCGCCGAAGACCTGGAAGACAAGCAGAGTCGTCTGGAGCAGGCGATCATCGGCGCCCTGGATGATGTCGCGGTACTCAATGAAGACCGTATCCTGAGGCGCTGCCTGGACCTGATCAAGGCCACCCTGCGGACCAACTTCTATCAGCTGAATACTCAGGGTGAGCTGCATGATTACCTGAGCTTCAAGCTGGACCCGCAGCAGATACCGGATTTGCCCTTGCCGCGGCCGATGTATGAAATCTTTGTCTATTCACCGCGCTTTGAGGGCGTTCACCTGCGTGGCGGCAAGGTCGCGCGTGGTGGGCTGCGCTGGTCGGATCGCGAGGAGGACTACCGAACCGAGGTGCTGGGTCTGGTCAAGGCCCAGCAGGTGAAAAATGCAGTGATTGTTCCGGTCGGTGCCAAAGGCGGATTTGTTCCACGGCGCTTGCCGGTGGGAGGTAGCCGGGATGATATCCAGCAGGAAGCGATTGCCTGCTACAAACTGTTTATTCGCGGCTTGCTCGATCTGGCCGACAACCTGGTCAATGGTGAACTGGTACCGCCGGAAGGCGTGGTGCGGCATGACGATGATGATCCTTACCTGGTAGTGGCGGCTGACAAAGGCACCGCGACCTTTTCCGATATCGCCAACGAGATTGCGGCCAGCTACAACTTCTGGCTGGGCGATGCCTTTGCTTCAGGCGGCTCGGCCGGCTATGACCACAAGAAAATGGGTATTACCGCCCGTGGCGCCTGGGTGTCGGTACAGCGCCATTTCCGCGAAATTGGGATCAACGTGCAGGAAGACCCGATCACTGTGGTCGGCATCGGTGATATGGCCGGTGATGTGTTCGGCAACGGTCTGCTGCAGTCGCGCAGTCTCAAGCTGGTGGCTGCGTTCAATCACCAGCATATCTTTATTGATCCGGATCCGGATCCGGAAGCCAGCTTTGCCGAGCGCGAGCGTTTGTTTGCCCTGCCGCGCTCAAGCTGGACTGATTACAACAGCCAACTGATTTCCACTGGCGGCGGTATTTTTGAGCGCAGTCTGAAACAGATCAAACTGACCGATGAAATGCAAAAGCTTCTGGGCACCAAAGCCAGCGCACTGACTCCCGCAGATGTGATCAGCCTGCTGCTCAAGGCGCAGGTGGATCTGATCTGGAACGGCGGTATCGGCACCTACGTTAAAGGGTCACTGGAGCAACATGCCGATGTGGGCGACAAAGCCAACGACAATTTGCGCATTGATGGGCGCGAACTGCGCTGCAAGGTGATTGGCGAAGGTGGCAATCTGGGTATGACCCAACTGGGTCGTATCGAGTTCTGTCTCAATGGTGGCCGCGCGAATACTGACTTTATTGACAATGCCGGCGGCGTTGATTGCTCCGACCATGAAGTCAATATCAAGATTCTGCTCAACGAGGTGGTAACTGCGCAGAATATGACCGGTAAACAGCGCAACAAGCTATTGGTTGAGATGACCGAAGAGGTTGCCGAGCTGGTGCTGGCGAACAATTACAAGCAAACACAGGCAATCAGCCTGGCGCAGCGTCAGGCCTTGCAAACCATGAGCGAGTACCGGCGCTTTATCGGCACTATGGAAAGTACAGGCAAGCTTGACCGGGCGCTGGAATACATTGCCGCTGACGAGCAACTGGCCGAGCGTTCTGCGCAGGGCAAGGGCCTGACTCGTCCCGAGCTGTCCGTCCTGGTCTCCTATGCAAAAGGGGATCTGAAAGAAACCTTGAGCGATTCTGGTATTGCCGATGATGAATATCTGACAGCGGAGTTGCACAGCGCTTTTCCTCGTGTTCTGGGCAAGAAGTTCGCCAAGGCGCTGGATAGCCACCGCTTGCGCAGCCAGATTATTGCCACCCAGTTGGCGAATAATCTGGTCAATCATATGGGCATTACCTTCTTGCGTCGCTTGGAGCAGTCAACCGGCGCGCCGGTCGGGGAAATCGCCAAAGCCTATGTGGTTGGGCGCGATGTATTTGGTTTGATGGACAGCTTTGCTGCCATCGAGGCGCTGGATTATCAGATACCTGCTGAAGTCCAGCTTGAGTTGATGGATGATCTGATGCGGCTCGGGCGTCGTGCAACTCGCTGGTTTATTCGCAACCGCCGCACCGAACTGTCCCCGGCACGGGAAGTAGCCCACTTTGCTCCACGCATTCGCGAGCTGGCCAGTGACTTCGAGCGTCGATTGCAGGGCCCCGTGCTCAGTCAGTGGCAGGACAAGGTCAAGCGTTACATCGCGGCAGGCGTGCCGGAAGAACTGGCGCGTCAGGTAGCAGCTACTGGGCAGTTCTATACCTTGCTGGGCATCATTGAGGCTGCGGATGCGGTCAAACAGTCACCGGAGCGAGTAGCAGAAGTTTTCTTTGCTATTGCCAGCAAGCTGCAGTTGCCCTGGTTTGCCCAGCAGGTCAATAATCTGCAGGTGGATAACCACTGGCAGGCGTTGGCTCGCGAAAGTTACCGTGATGACCTCGACTGGCAAACCCGTACCATGGCTGTCTCTGCTTTGCAGGGTGGTGAGCCGGATCAGGCTGTCGACGCCTTGGTCGCAGAGTGGATGCAGCGACAAGGCAGTATGGTCCAGCGCTGGCAAGCCATGTTGAGTGATCTCAAGAGTGCCAGTAGTGGCGACTACCCGATGGTCGCCGTGGCCATGCGCGAGTTGCTTGATCTGGCACAAAACGCGCGCCTGGTTGCCGAGGCCGAGCAAGGGGCATAGTAGACGGTGCAGCAGCTGATTTTCGATATCGCCTTGCCGGCCGATCGTTACCTTGCCTGGTATCAGGGTCGCGCCGACAGGGTCTGGCTGCGCAGCAGGGATGGGCGCAGCATCAGTCTGCCGGCGCATCACCTGCGGCGCTTTCTGCACCACGATGGCATTTATGGCAGCTTTGTCATGCGCTTTACCGATGATGGGAAGCTGCACGATCTGCAACGACTGTAATCCCGGCATCAGGGTGCGCAATCTGCAGGGCATACCGTATAATCGCGCCTTGTTTATTTGGCCAAGGGTATTCCATGTATTCCACGCTTCGCTCGCTGCTGTTTCGACTGCCGGCGGAAACCGCACATGACCTGACACTGGGCATGCTAGGCGCTGCTGGTCGGCTCGGTCTGGCTGCGCGGTTCAATCGCCAACCGAGAAGCTTGCCAGTGAACGTCATGGGCTTGGACTTTCCCAATCCGGTCGGTCTGGCTGCTGGTCTCGACAAGAATGCTGAGGCGGTTGATGGTCTGGCAGCACTGGGATTCGGGTTTATTGAGGTGGGTACCGTCACACCCCGGCCGCAACCCGGCAATCCCAAGCCGCGGATGTTCCGTCTGCCGGAGCAGCAAGCGATTATCAACCGTATGGGCTTCAACAATC
>SKFV01000197.1 GCA_007117785.1 Pseudomonas sp. | reverse complement strand
TGCCCGCGCTGGCAGACGAATTGCGCGCCTATCTGTTGTGGACTGTCGGACAGACCGGTGGGCATTTTGGCGCGGGGCTGGGCGTAATCGAGCTGACCATTGCGCTGCACTATATTTATGAGACGCCGGAAGACCGCCTGGTCTGGGATGTCGGCCATCAGGCCTATCCGCACAAGATCCTGACCGGTCGCCGTGAGCAGATGAGCACCCTGCGGCAGAAAGACGGCCTGGCGGCTTTCCCGCGTCGCGCAGAAAGCCCTTACGACACCTTTGGCGTCGGCCACTCCAGTACCTCGATCAGTGCCGCGCTGGGCATGGCACTGGCAACCCGCCTGCAAGGCATCGAACGCCACAGTGTCGCCGTGATCGGCGATGGCGCCCTGACCGCGGGCATGGCCTTCGAGGCGCTGAACCATGCCGCCGATGTCGAAGCCGACATGCTGGTAGTACTCAACGATAACGATATGTCGATCTCCCGTAATGTCGGTGGTATGTCGAACTATCTGGCGAAGATTCTGTCCAGCTCGACCTATGCGCATATGCGCGAAGGCAGCAAGAAAGTGCTGTCGAAAATCCCCAAGGCCTGGGAGCTGGCGCGCAAGACCGAAGAACACGCCAAGGGCATGCTGGTGCCTGGCACCCTGTTCGAGGAACTGGGCTGGAACTACATAGGCCCGATCGACGGCCATGACCTGGAAACCCTGGTGACTACGCTGCGCAACCTGCGTGAACGCAAGGGGCCGCAGTTTTTGCATGTGGTCACGCGCAAGGGCAAGGGTTTTGCCCCTGCCGAGGAAGATCCGATCGGCTATCACGCGATTACCAAGCTGGAGCCCAACCCGGTTGCCAGCCGACCAGCCAACAAGATCAAGTTTTCCGGTGTCTTCGGCCAATGGCTGTGCGATATGGCCAGCACTGACCACCGCCTGATCGGGATTACCCCGGCGATGAAGGAAGGCTCGGATCTGGTGGCCTTCAGCGAGCGCTTTCCCGAGCGCTACTTCGATGTAGCGATTGCCGAGCAACACGCCGTGACCCTGGCTGCCGGTATGGCATGTGAAGGTGCCAAGCCAGTCGTCGCTATTTACTCAACCTTTCTGCAGCGCGCCTATGACCAGTTGATCCATGACGTTGCCGTGCAGAATCTTGATGTGCTCTTTGCCATCGACCGTGCCGGGCTGGTGGGTGAAGACGGCCCGACCCATGCTGGCAGTTTCGATCTGTCTTACCTGCGCTGCCTGCCCAACATGGTGATTATGGCACCTGCCGATGAAAACGAAACCCGGCAGATGCTCACCACCGGCTATCTGCACAACGGCCCTGCCGCCGTGCGCTATCCCCGTGGCACCGGCCCCGGCGTCGCCGTAGACCCGGCACTGGACCCATTGCCCATCGGTCGAGGCGTGCAGACCCGCCGCGGCCAGCAGGTCGCCATTCTGTGTTTTGGCACCCTGCATGCAGCCGCCCTTGAGGCTGCCGAGCTACTGGATGCCAGCGTGGCCAATATGCGCTTCGTCAAACCCCTGGATACAGAGCTGATCCGGCAATTGGCGTCCAGCCATGACCTGCTGGTTACTCTGGAAGAAAATGCGGTGATGGGTGGTGCCGGCAGTGCTGTCAATGAATGGCTGCTGTCACAGGGCATGCGCATCCCGGTGCTCAATCTGGGCCTGCCGGATGCCTATACCGAGCATGCCAAGCCCGCCGAAATGCTTGCCGAGTGCGGCCTCGACGCTGCCGGTATCGAGCGTCAGATCCGCGCCCGTCTCGCCGATCACTGATACGCCGGGCTTGACCGCCCGGCCACAAGCGCCCAGAATCCTCCCCGCTTCCAGTCACACTGGGTGCCCGACCGGTCAGACGACCGGCGGGTGAAACGGGAAGTCGGTTAAAATCCGACGCTGCCCCCGCAACGGTAAGGGATCACAGGCCACGCCTGTCGGTGACATCATTCACGCCACTGTGCTCTGCACGGGAAGGCGATGTCATTAGTATCCCAAGCCCGGAGACCGGCCCGGTGTGAAGCAGACCACGCTCCTGCGTGAATAACTGCATTGCTGAGGTGTCGCGGAGGGCGTCACCGGTCGGCGTAGTGGTCTGTGGCCATCTGAGATGTCCCAGCACCCCTCCTGACTTCCCGCCCTCCTCAAAAGCACAACTTTTGAGGATCAAAATGAAAAATTATATCTTCATGGCGCCAGCCCTGTTGGCCGCCAACATAGCGCAAGCCAACCAAACGGTCGATCAACTGCCCGATACCGTTATTACAGCGTCACGCGTAGAGCAACTCGCTACCAGTACCCCCGCAGCGATCACTGTATTTACCCGCTCTGATATAGAGCGTCTTCAGGCCACCAATGTTACCGACTTGCTACGCCGTGTTCCGGGCGTATCCATTACCAGTAACGGTGGCCCAGGCAGCCTTACCAGTCTGTCATTGCGTGGTACTGGCGCAACCCAGAGCCTGGTCCTGGTGGATGGCCAGCGCATAGGGAGCGCCTCAGCAGGCCAACCTAGCCTGGAGTTCCTAAGCGTGGACCAGATTGAGCGCATTGAAGTCCTTCGCGGCCCACGTTCAGGCATTTATGGCTCCGATGCCATTGGCGGCGTTGTGCAAATTTTCACTCGCCAAGGCCAGTCAGGCCTGCAACCGCGCGTTAGCATCGGCATCGGTAGCAAGCAGACCTACACGCGTCATCTAGGCTTGTCCGGCGGTAATCAGCAAACCCGCTTTGACCTCGGAGCCAGCTTGAACGAAACCGCCGGATTTGACCGTACCCGGCATAGCGCTGATGGCGATGGCGACCGTGACGGTTTCCGTAACAAGGCTGTCAACGCAAGCGTAGTCCATAGCTTCAATGCTGATATAGACGCTGGCCTGCGCGTACTCGACCAGCGCGGCAATACCGAATACGATCTATTTGGCAACCCGGAAGACGATTTCAGCTTGAGCAGCGTGGCAGCGCATGTCCAATGGCAAGTCAACCCGGTTTGGAGCACTCGCGTTGAAGCCGGGCATGTGGAAGACAAGCGCGATAGCCGTTATGATTTTTTTGACTTTACCTTCAACACTTACCGTGACTCAGCAAGCTGGCTGAACACCCTGCAGCTGAATAACCAGCATAGCCTGCAAACAGGCGTCGACTGGTATGAGGATCGCCTCCGTACAGATAGCGTTTATAGCAAGACCGAGCGCTACAACAGAGCTGCATTTATTCAGCACAACTACTCCGTTGATACTGTGAACACCGAATTCGGCTGGCGGCATGACAAGAACCAGCAGTTCGGCACTCAGAACACGTTCAATGCTGCGCTGATCTTTACCCTGGCAACAGACCAGCAATTGGTCGCATCCTATGGCGAGGGCTTTCGCGCACCTACCTTTAATGACCTGTATAACGCCTTTGGCGGCAACCCTGACTTGAACGCGGAAACTTCAAAAAGCTACGAGCTACAATGGCGTGGTTTGTTTCAGGCAGCACGACTGCAAGCAGCCCTGTTCCGGACAGACATTGACGATCTTATCCTGCTGGACTCCGCCTTTGTCGCGCAGAATATCAGCCGGGCGCGGATTCACGGCCTCGAGCTTAGTGCAGGTCGCAATCTTTATGACTGGCAAACACAGATATCCGCAACCTGGCTGGATCCCCGCGACCGTTCGACCGGTCACCAGCTACCGCGCCGACCAAAGCGGTTGCTCAGCCTGGACGCTGACCGCCAACTCAATACAGTGGGACTCGGCTTCAGCGTGATCGCCAACAGCCAACGCTATAACGATGCGAGTAACAACCAGAAGATATCAGGTTTTGCCACTGCCGAAGCGCGAGCCAACTGGCGCATGACGCCTGAACTGCGTTGGGACCTGAAGCTCAGCAACCTGCTGGACAAGGACTATAGCCTGGCCAACTATAATTTTAACGGCGAAATCCTCGGGTACCGGGAAGAGCGCTTCAACGCACACCTCAGCCTGACCTGGACCCCGCAACGCTAAGACCGCAACCAAGGCTGACTGGCGAGCACAGTAAAGTGCGCTCGCCAGTCAGTCTGATGAGTCTGCACGCACATCAACATCCCGCCAAATAACCCCACACAATTCCTGCAACCCCTGCACAATGCCGGGCGTTGGCCGCACCAGCGTGTCGCCATCAATCGCATGCAACCGCTGGTTACGCACCGCGCGCATATGCGGAAATTGACGCCAGCGCTGATGCCAAGGGTGATCCTTTTCTGCCTCGCCTGAAAACAACAGAATAATATCCGGATCAGCGGCGATTACGCTCTCACGACCCACTTGCGGGGCAAGAATACTCAGGTCGGCAAATACATTACGCGCACCGCAGTGACGCAGCGCATCTCCCAGCAATTGCTGGTCACTGATGGTGTAAATGGGGTCGTCCCACAGCTGGATAAATACCCGCGGCGATGCGTCAGTCACCGGTCGCTGCAGTGCTGCCAGCTCGCGTCGGTAGTCGGCCAGCAGTTGTTCAGCAGTAGCTTCAAGTCCCAGCAACTCGCCCAGGTCACGTACCAACTGA
>SKFV01000385.1 GCA_007117785.1 Pseudomonas sp. | reverse complement strand
GCAGACTGCCCGCATCTGTATATTCTGCATCCTCCCGGTGGTCTGGTCAGTGGCGACAGTCTGCGCCTGCAGGTTGATATGAACGCTCACACCAGCGCACTGCTGACCACGCCTTCATCGGGCAAATTCTACCGCGCCCGCGATAACGGCACGCTGCAAGTCCAGCACAACAGGTTCAGCCTGCAATCCGGCGCCAGCCTGGAGTACCTGCCACAGGACACCATCGCCTTTGAGGGCTGCAACGCCCGCATGATTACCTGCCTGGATATGGCGGCGGATGCCCGCTTCTGTCTCTGGGACCTGCTGTGCCTCGGTCGACCTGCGGCAGGCGAGGGCTTTGCCCACGGCCGGGTGGATCAGCATCTGGATATCTGGCGTGACGGACGGCCCCTGTATATCGAGCGCAACCGCTTCGAGGGCGGTGATCCGCTGCTGGCAGCACGCTGGGGGCTAGGCGGGTCGGGTGTCAGCGGTACCTGGTTGGCCAGTGTGACCCTGGATCGCGAACAACTGGATCAGCTGCGCGAGCAGTTTGACCAGGCTGAACTGGCCTTTACCCAACGCCATGGCCTGCTGGTGGCCCGCTACCTGGGCCAGCAGGCGGAGCATGCGCGGCATACCTTTATCAGTCTGTGGCACCACCTGCGGCCACTGATCAATGGTCGGGCAGCCTGTCTGCCACGGATATGGAATACCTGACAGGAGATTTTTGATGGAACTGACCCCGCGTGAAAAAGACAAGTTGCTGTTGTTTACCGCCGCCCTGGTCGCTGAACGACGGCTGGCTCGCGGCGTGTTGCTCAATTACCCGGAGTCGGTGGCCTATATCAGCGCAGCCATTATGGAAGGCGCCCGGGACGGACGCAGTGTGGCCGAGATGATGAGTTACGGCCGCACCCTGCTGACCCGGGAGCAGGTGATGCCCGGCGTACCTGAGCTGGTTGCCGAGGTGCAGGTGGAAGCGACCTTTCCGGACGGCACCAAGCTGGTGACCGTTCACAACCCGATTCCCTGAAGGAGCTGCCCCATGATTCCCGGTGAAATCCAGACGCGTCCCGGCAAGCTGACCCTGAATGCCGGGCGCGAGACCCTGACTCTGAGCGTTGCCAATAGCGGCGACCGACCGATTCAGGTCGGCTCGCATTACCACTTTGCCGAAACCAACGCTGCGCTCAGGTTTGATCGTGACGCCGCGCGCGGATTTCGCTTGAACATAGCCGCAGGCACTGCGGTGCGCTTCGAACCGGGGCAAAGCCGCGAGGTGGAGTTGGTGGCATTGGCCGGAGACCGTGCCGTCTATGGCTTTCGTGGCCTGGTGATGGGCAGCCTGTAAACAAGGAGCAATGCATGGATATCAGCAGACAGGCCTATGCCGAAATGTATGGCCCGACCACCGGTGATCGGGTGCGACTGGGTGATACCGAGTTGTGGATCAGCGTCGAGAAGGACATGACCCACTACGGTGAAGAGGTCAAGTTTGGCGGCGGCAAGGTCATCCGGGATGGTATGGGGCAAAGCCAGCGGGTGCGTGCCGACACGCCGGATACCCTGATTACCAATGCGCTGATTCTTGACTGGTGGGGCATCATCAAGGCCGATGTGGCGATCAAGGATGGCCTGATTGCCGCCATCGGCAAGGCCGGTAACCCGGACATCCAGCCGGATGTGGATATCATTGTCGGCCCCGGTACCGAGGTGATTGCCGGGGAGGGCATGATTCTCACGGCCGGTGGCATCGACGCGCATATCCACTTTATCTGTCCGCAGCAGATTGAAGAGGCCCTGATGTCCGGGGTGACCACCATGCTGGGCGGGGGTACCGGCCCGGCTACCGGGACCAATGCCACCACCTGCACACCGGGCGCCTGGCATATCGGCAAGATGCTGCAGGCGGCTGAATCCTTCCCGATGAACCTGGGCTTTCTCGGCAAGGGGAATGCCAGCCTCCCACAGGCGCTGGAAGAGCAGATTACAGCCGGCGCCATAGGGCTCAAACTGCATGAGGACTGGGGCACCACGCCGGCGGCGATTGATTGCTGCCTGAGTGTAGCGGATGCCTTTGATGTGCAGGTGGCCATTCATACCGACACCCTGAACGAATCCGGTTTTGTCGAAGATACCCTGGCTGCAATCAAGGGCCGTGTGATTCATACCTACCATACTGAGGGTGCCGGCGGCGGCCATGCGCCGGACATCATCAAGGCCTGCGGTGAACCCAATGTGCTGCCGTCCTCGACCAATCCGACCCGGCCCTACACCATCAATACCGTGGACGAGCACCTGGATATGCTCATGGTCTGCCATCACCTGGATCCGGCGATTGCCGAGGACGTGGCTTTTGCCGATTCGCGCATCCGCCGTGAGACCATTGCCGCAGAGGATATTCTTCACGATCTGGGCGCCTTCTGCATGATCTCGTCGGATTCACAGGCGATGGGGCGGGTTGGTGAAGTGATTACCCGCACCTGGCAAACCGCGCACAAGATGAAGGTTCAGCGCGGCCCCTTGCCGGAGGATGACGACTGGTCGGATAACTTTCGGGCCAAACGCTATATCGCCAAGTACACCATCAACCCCGCCATCACTATGGGCATGGCTGATCTGGTGGGCTCGGTCGAAGTCGGTAAATTGGCCGATCTGGTGCTGTGGAAGCCGGCATTCTTTGCTACCAAACCCAGCCTGATCATCAAGGGCGGTGCCATCGCTGCGGCGCCCATGGGCGACCCCAATGCGTCGATTCCGACACCCCAACCGGTGCATTACCGCCCGATGTTCGGGGCCTTCGGCAGTGCCATGCACAGCACCTGCATCACCTTTGTCAGCCAGGCTGCGCTGGATGCGGATATTGCCAGCCAGCTTGGCCTGCAACGCCGGCTGGAAGCCGTGCGCAATACACGCACCATCAGCAAGCGCGATATGAAGCTCAACGACTACCAGCCGGTGATCAGCGTTGATGCACAAACCTATGTGGTCAAGGCCGATGGCGTCGAGTTGCTCTGTGACCCGGCTGAGTCATTGCCCCTGGCCCAGCGCTACTATCTGTTCTAGGAGACGCCAATGATCGAATGTCATCACTGGCTGGACGGGCCGGGGCCCGCTGACCACGTACTTGAATTGACCTATGAGAAGCGTACCCGCAGTCGATTGCGCGCGCAGACCCTGGATGGACTTGAAGTCGGCCTGTTCCTGCCGCGTGGGCGCGTGTTGGCGCAAGGTGATCGGCTTCAGGGTGATAACGGTAGTGTGGTGGTTATCCATGCGGAGCCCGAGTCGTTGTCGCGGGTATATTGTGACGATGCCCTGTTGCTCTCAAGAGCGGCCTATCATATGGGCAACCGCCACGTAGCACTGGAAATTCATGCCGGGCAACTGCGCTATCTGCGTGATCATGTGCTCGACGGCATGCTGCGCGGCTTTGGGCTGGAAGTCGAAGAGGTTTTTGCGCCTTTTAACCCGGAACCCGGTGCCTATCACAGCCATAACCACAGTGTAGCCACCCCGGCTGCGCCATTTCTGCGCCTTGGCGGTCACGAGCATGCCTGAGATAGCCGATGCCGCCTTATTGCGCGTGCTGCAACTGGCCAGCCCGGCACTGCCGATTGGGGGTTATGCCTATTCCCAGGGGCTGGAGTATGCCATCGAGCAGGACTGGGTAACGGACCTGGACTCGGCTGCTGCCTGGCTCTCAGCACTGGCCGCTCGCTCGCTTGGGCAGCTGGATATACCGGTCCTGTTGCGCCAGTACGCGGCGCTGGAGCGCGCGGATGAGAGCAGTTTCAGCCGCTGGAATGACTGGCTGCTGGCCAGCCGGGAAACCGCCGAGCTGTATCTGGAAGACAGCCAGCAGGGAGGGGCGTTGCTGCGCCTGATGACGTCATTGCAGGTGCCGGCAGCCTTGGACTGGCCGACCAGAGAGCCACTGGCGCTGGTCAGTGCCTTTGCCATGGCGGGACAGTACTGGCGCACCGGCTCACATGCGCTGGCCCTGGGTGTGCTCTGGAGCTGGCTGGAAAACCAGGCCGGTGCGGCGACCAAACTGATTCCCCTGGGTCAAACGGACGCCCAGCGCTTGCTGGATCGCTTGTTGCCCGGCTTGCCCGCGATTGTGGACCGAGCTGGCGAACTGGTGGACGACGACCTCGGCGCCGGTTTGCCGGGGCTGGCCTTTGCCAGCGCCCGCCATGAACACCAATACACCCGATTGTTTCGATCATGAGGAGTACTCCAATGCAATCCAAACCAGCCCTGCGCGTCGGTATCGGCGGTCCGGTCGGCTCCGGCAAGACCGCACTGGTGCGCATACTCTGTGAACGCCTGTATCCGCATTATGATCTGGCGGTGATTACCAACGATATCTACACCCGAGAGGACGCGGATTTTCTGCTGCGTCACGAGGCGCTGCCGGAAGATCGCATTCTGGGGGTGGAAACCGGTGGCTGTCCGCACACTGCCATCCGTGAAGATGCCTCGATGAATCTGGCGGCGATTGCGGAACTGCAGCAGCGCTTTCCGGCCATCGAGCTGGTGTTTGTCGAAAGTGG
>SKFV01000375.1 GCA_007117785.1 Pseudomonas sp. | reverse complement strand
TCCTGGATCTTGTGCATACCCAGAATGGCCGTTTGCGGCGGGTTGACGATGGGTGAAGAGAGCAGCGAACCGAACACACCACCATTGGAAATGGTGAAGGTCCCACCGGTCATTTCTTCAATCGAGAGTTTGCCGTCACGCGCCTTGCGGCCGTAATCTGCAACACCACCTTCGATCTGCGCAAGGCTCATGAATTCGGCGTTGCGCAACACCGGTACAACCAGGCCACGGGCACTGGATACGGCTACACCGACATCCATGTAACCGTGGTAAACAATGTCACTGCCATCGATCGAGGCATTAACCCCGGGGAAACGCTTGAGCGCTTCGGTGACCGCTTTGACAAAGAAGGACATAAAGCCCAAGCGCACGCCATTGTGCTTCTTCTCGAACATGTCCTTGTACTTGCTGCGCAAGTCCATGATCGGCTTCATGTTGACTTCGTTATAGGTAGTCAGCATGGCCATGGATGACTGGGCTTCGACCAGGCGCTCGGCAACCCGGGCACGCAGGCGCGTCATGGGGACGCGTTTTTCCTGGCGATCGCCCTCGCCTACCGGAGCGGTTTCGGCCTGAGCCGGCTTTGCCGCAGGCTTTTCTTCAGCTTTGGGTGCGTTTTTCTTCGCTTCGATGGCGTTAACCACGTCTTCCTTGGTTACCCGGCCATCTTTACCAGTCCCCTTGATACTGCCGGGTGCAATGCTGTTCTCTTCCGCCAACTTGCGCGCCGCAGGAGATAACAGGGGCTCGTCATCGTTGTCAGCGGAGTCATTCTGCTTATCTTTGGTGACCGTCGATTCGTCGTTCTTCACAGAGCTGCTGTCAGCGGAAGCATCCTTGTCGCTACCCTTGTCAGCTTTTTCGCCATCTTTCAGGGTGCCCAAAACTTCGCCGCTGAGCACGGTATCGCCTTCATTCTTGACGATCTCGCCCATGACGCCATCAGCTTCGGCCAGAACTTCCATCACTACCTTGTCGGTTTCGATGTCTACGATGAGCTCGTCGCGCTTTACAGCGTCGCCGGGCTGTTTGTGCCAGGTTGCCACGGTACCGTCAGCAACGGACTCGGGGAATGTCGGGGCTTTGAGTTCAATAGCCATTATTGATCCTTATCAATTCGTCTTGTCGTCTGCCGGTAATTACGCCTTGAGCGCGTCTTCGAGCAGTTTTTCTTGCTGTTCCGCATGCATCGAGGGATGGCCACAGGCCGGTGCAGCCGAGGCTTCCCGTCCAGCGTAGTCCAGATACAGTTCTTTTACCTTGTGTTCAGCCAGGACCCTGCGCATATGGTGCTGACTGCAATACCAGGCACCCTGGTTCATCGGTTCTTCCTGACACCAGACTACCTTCTTGAGGTTCTTGTAAGGCGCCAACACCTCTGCCAAATCGTCTTCAGGGAACGGATACAGCTGCTCAATGCGCACGATGGCAACATTGTTCAGCTCTTCATTCCGGCGCTTCTCCAGCAAATCGTAATAGACCTTGCCACTGCACATCACCACACGGTCGACTTTTTTGGCATCCAGCTCATCGTACTCGGGCATGACCGGCTGGAAGGAGCCATCAGCCAGATCTTCCAGGCTGGAAATAGCCAGCTTGTGGCGCAGCAATGACTTGGGTGTCAGCGCGATCAGCGGCTTGCGTAACGGCCGAATAACCTGACGGCGCAACATGTGATAGACCTGCGCGGGCGTCGAAGGTACGCAGACCTGAATATTGTGCTCGGCGCTCAGTTGCAAGAAGCGTTCGAGGCGGGCCGAGGAGTGCTCTGGCCCCTGCCCCTCATAACCATGGGGCAACAGCATGGTCAGGCCACACAGGCGCCCCCACTTGTGCTCGCCACTGGTAATGAACTGGTCAACCACAACCTGGGCACCATTGAAAAAGTCACCGAATTGGGCTTCCCAGATGACCAGCGCATTGGGCGTGGTCGTGGCATAACCGTACTCGAACGCCAACACGGCCTCTTCCGACAGCAGAGAATCATAGATATCAAAGCGCGGCTGGTTCTCACTCAGGTTGGCCAGCGGGATATAGGCATCGCCCAGATCGCCTTTCTGATTGTGCAGCACAGCGTGACGGTGCGAGAAAGTCCCACGGCCAACATCCTGCCCGGTGATACGCACCGGATGACCTTCATGCAACAGGGTTGCGTAAGCCATGGTCTCGGCAAAACCCCAGTTGATGGCCAGTGCGCCAGCAGCCATTTTGCGTCGATCTTCAACAATTTTACTGACCTGACGCTGCAGAACCAGACCATCCGGCAAGGTATTCAGGCGGTTAGCCAGCTCCTGCAGGGTTTTCAGCTCGATACGGGTGTCGTGTCGTGCTGTCCACTCGTGCCCCAGATAGGGTGCCCAGTCAACAAAGGAGCCGGTATCCGGTTCCTTGACCAGGCTTTTCACCACATGGTCGCCATTATCCAGCGCCGTGCGGTATTCCTCGAACATCTCCTGCACGCCCTCCTCGCTCAAGGCCTGCTCGGCAATCAGTCGCTCAGCGTAGATTTCCCGAGTCGTCGGGTGCTTGGCGATCTTGGCATACATGTGCGGCTGGGTACCCGAGGGCTCGTCAGCTTCGTTATGCCCGCGACGACGGTAGCAAACCAGATCGATCACCACATCACGCTTGAACTGCATGCGGTAATCGACGGCCAGTTGGGTAACAAAGAGAACGGCTTCAGGGTCATCACCATTAACGTGGAAGATCGGCGCCTGAATCATCTTGGCTACGTCCGTGCAATACTCGGTCGAACGCGCATCATCCTGGCGACTGGTGGTAAAGCCGACCTGGTTGTTGACGATGATATGGATAGTGCCACCGGTCTTGTAGGCACGGGTCTGAGACATCTGGAATGTTTCCATGACCACACCCTGACCGGCAAAAGCCGCATCACCATGGATGCTGATCGGCACGACCTTGTTGCCGTCACCATCCTTGCGGCGATCCTGACGGGCACGCACCGAGCCTTCAACCACCGGCGATACAATCTCAAGGTGTGACGGGTTGAAAGCCATCGCCAGGTGAACTTCTCCACCCGAGGTCATCACGTTGGATGAAAAACCCTGGTGGTACTTGACGTCTCCAGAGCCCAGATTGACCTTCTTCTTGCCCTCGAATTCGTCAAACAGCTCACGTGGGTTCTTGCCAAGAATATTCACCAGCACATTCAGACGACCACGGTGGGCCATGCCGATAACGATCTCACTGGTGCCGTAAGACCCCGTGCGCTGAATGATCTCATCCAGCATCGGAATCAGGCTTTCGCCGCCCTCGACACCAAAACGCTTGGTACCTGGATATTTGGTACCGAGATACTTTTCCAGACCTTCTGCTGCGGTAAGACGCTCGAGCAGGTGACGGCGCGCATCCACGGAAAAGGTGGGTTTGCCACGGACACTTTCCAGTCGCTGCTGGAACCAGCGACGCTGATTGGAATCAACGATGTGCATGTACTCGGCACCAAAGGTCGAACAGTAGGTCGACTTAAGGGTTTCCATGACATCAGCGAGACTGGCTTCGTCCTTGCCATCCTGCAGTTCACCGGTGCGGAACACGGTATTCAGGTCGGCATCGGTCAGTCCGTAATCGGACATTTGCAGATCAACGATTTCTTCCCGCTGCCACAGCTCGAGCGGGTCCAGGCGGGCAGCCTGATGGCCACGCATACGGTAGGCCTGAATCAGACGCAGCACATCAACTTGCTTCTTCTCGTGATCAACACTCACGCTACCTGCGGCCGAACTACTGGCAGCCACCGGGCGACGATTGTTTTCGGTCAGGAGCTGGAACTGCTGGCGAATGGCGGAATGGGAAATGTCCGTAGCAGCATGACCGTTGACCTGAGGCAGCTTCTGGAAATAGCTGCGCCACTCATCGGCAACACTGTTCGGATCTTGCAGGTAGAGCTCATAAAGCTCTTCAACATAGGAGGCATTCCCGCCGGATAGATGGGAACTACTCCACAGCTGCTGCATCTCGCTGTCTGGCATGCTTGGTCACCCTCTTCAAGGGGACACCACCTGGCGCAAAGACCATTAATTGGCAGTCACCTGCCTTCCGCGCAGAACATGTATTAGGGCACCGCATTGTCCCTGCCGATAACCCTGCCAACCATATTCTGCCAAACCGGAAATTGCCGGCCCCGACAGATAGTTCGGGTGTTACCCGATTGTCCCTGTTGGTTGTGCTTCTAAAACAGGCTGCGGCTTTTTGGGCTGCAGCCCGATCTGTTTAACCGGCACCCTATAGCAGGCGCCGGCACAGGCTCAGTCTATGCAGACTCAGGTACCGCTTTGCAGCAACATGTTGCGGATGTGACCAATCGCGCGGGTCGGGTTGAGACCCTTGGGGCACACATTCACGCAGTTCATGATACCGCGGCAGCGGAATACGCTGAACGGGTCGTCCAGTGCAGCCAGGCGCTCATCAGTCTTGGTGTCACGGCTGTCCGCCAGGAAGCGGTAAGCCTGCAACAGACCAGCAGGACCAATGAACTTGTCCGGGTTCCACCAGAACGAAGGGCAGGACGTGGAACAGCAGGCACAGAGAATACACTCGT
>SKFV01000110.1 GCA_007117785.1 Pseudomonas sp. | reverse complement strand
TCATCTTGGCTTTCTTGCCCACCCGGATTTCGCCGACCCTGAATCAGGAAGTGGCGGCGACGGCAATTTCGGTCTAATGGATCAGCAGGAAGCGCTGCGTTGGGTGAAAAGCAATATCGAAGCCTTTGGTGGCAACCCGGAACGGGTAACCATTTTTGGTGAATCTGCAGGCGGTCATAGCGTTATGAGCCATATCGCCTCGCCCAGTGCGCAGGAAGAAAACCTGTTCCAGCGCGCCATCATCCAGAGCGGTTCCTATGCGCAGGAGCAAGTACCCCTGGCAGCAGCCCAATTTGAAGGTACCCAGGTTGAAGCGGCTGCGCGTGTCCTGGACGGCGCTCCGGAGGCTTGTGCCGAGGGTCAACCTGCTGCGGATTGTTTGCGCGCGTTGAGCACTGAGCAGGTTCTGGCTGTGCAGGATGGCCAGGCAATACCCACCGCTGGTGGCAGCTTCCTGCCTCGCTCAATCGGTGCTGCGCTGAGAAGTGGGCAAATCGACACTAGCCTCGATATCCTGATAGGCAGCAACCAGGATGAAGGCACGCTATTCGTAGCACTCGATGAACTGTCCAATATCCTGGGCGCACTGGATCCATTTGACCCTGTTGCGCTGGCGACGGCCTCTCTGGATGAGAAGGGCGAGGAAGAATTCGATGCCCGGGTTGCGCAGTTTTTTGTACCCTATCTGGCGGCCGGAGTTGCTTATGATGTTGACCAGATTAAGGCTGATTATCTGGCCGACTTTGAAGGCAACCCCAGCCAGCTGTCTTTGGCGCTGTCAGCCATTTGGACCGACTTCATGTTTGCCTGCACCAGTGCCTTGCAAGCTGGCACTTTTGCCGGGCTTGATATGAACACCTATAAGTACTGGTTCCGTGACACCGATGCACCCTGGACCCTGGTCCCTCCAGTTATACCGGTACCTGGTGTAGGTGATTTGTCAGTCAGCTTCCCTCTGGGCGCTACCCATGCCGGCGAGATCCCTTATGTGCTCTATCCGGAAGATGTCATGCAAAATCGTTACACCGGTAATGTCGAGCAGTTGGATGTCCTGGCTGAAAGCATGGTGACCGCCTGGACCCAGTTTGCCAAAGATGGCAACCCCAACAGCGTTGACGGTGTAGTACCGACCTGGAACCAGGTGAGTCAAGGCACTGTCATGCAGCTCAATGTTCCTGCTCTGGCGCCGACAACTCTGCCAGCATTCAGTAAGTACCATAAGTGCAGCCGAACTATTCCCCCAGCTCCTGCAGTTGCGGACTGATATCGCAACCCACAAAAAACGCCGGCATTCGCCGGCGTTTTTTTATATCTCGGGAAATAATCTCAGGATTCTTCCTTGCGTCGCTTGAACTTGTTGCCCATACGTACACCGACATCCATCAGAAACTGCATGTAGCCTTCCTTGTCTTCAATCACGTCTTGCCAGAAGGGTGAGTGATACATGGCCATGGCGCCATGCACCAGAGCCCAGGCAGCGCAGTAGTGATAGTAGGCCGGCACATCTTCCAGCTTGCCTTCGTCGATGCGTTGCTGGATGACACCGGTCAGATGATTGAAGTTGGACGCGCGAATCTGATGCAGTTTCTCGACCATGCCCGGCAACTGGTGACTCTTGACCAGCTTCTCTTCCAAACGGTCAAACAGGCGATAACGGTCCGGATCGCTCATGCGGAACGCGAAGTACTCTTTCGGCAGCGCCGCCTTGTCGCGCTCGATGATTTCCGAATGCAGCAGCTCAGCCAGATCTTGCTCGTAATCCAGCATCAGACGCAGAAAGATTTCCGCCTTGGATTTGAAATGCTTGTAGATGGTGCCTTTGCCAATACCGACTTCATCGGCAATCATCTCGACGGTAACGCTGTCTTCCCCATGCTGTAAAAACAGGTTCAACGCGGTATCCAGAATCTCCTGTTCACGACGGCGAAACTCACGGACCTTTCTCGATTCTTTCTGCATGGGCCTTCCTGACATGGATAGCGATAATGAAGTCATTATGCCAAGTTAATTGCACCTTGCCCATATTTTGACTGACTGGCCAGTACTGGTGCAAAAAACGAACGCTACGTTGCGTATTCTCTCCTTTGCGCTCAGCAGTGGCCACCCTCAGCGGGGTTGCAAGCGCCAGGTGCGATGGATTTTCGGGCTGCGGGCAAAGTCGCGATCAATGGTCTGTTGACTGATGTCTTCAACCAGATAGTGCTCGCTCAATTGCGGGGCCAGCTTGAAACGGCGAAAGTTATTGGAAAAATACAGCACGCCACCCGGCGCCAGCCGGGCCATGGCCTGCTGTATCAATGCGACATGGTCGCGTTGCACATCGAAAACATCGTCCATGCGCTTGGAGTTGGAAAAGGTCGGTGGATCAATAAATATCAGGTCGAACTCATCGCGGTTCTCAGCCAGCCATTGCATGACGTCAGCCCGAACCAGTTGATGAAGGTCTGACAAACCATTCAGTGCCAGATTTCGCTTAGCCCAGTCCAGATAGGTATTCGACAGATCCACACTGGTAGTGCGTCGGGCGCCACCCACAGCTGCATGCACCGTGACACTGCCGGTATAGCAAAACAGGTTGAGCAACCGCTTGCCGCTGGCTTCGGCAGCAATGCGCAGACGCATCGGCCGGTGATCGAGAAACAGCCCGGTATCCAGATAATCCGTCAGGTTGACCAGCAGTTTGACGGCACCCTCCTGCACCGGCATGAATTGCCCCTGCTGGTCCATACGCTGATACTGCTGCTTACCCGCCTGGCGCTGGCGCTGTTTGAGCACTATCTGCTCACGAGTAATATCCAGCACCTGTGGCAGCGCCGCCAACACGTCCTGCAAGCGCTCTGCGGCCTTGTCTTCACTGATGCTTTTCGGTGCCTGGTATTCCTGCACGTGCGCCCAATCGCCATAGAGATCGATAGCCACTGCAAATTCTGGCATATCCGCATCGTAGACCCGGTAGCAGGTGATGCCCTGCTGGCGTGCCCACTTGCCCAAAGCTTTCAGGTTCTTCTGCAGACGGTTGGCAAACATCTGCGCCGACTCGCCCAACCGCGCCACACCGCTCTGTGCACCCGCCTGCCCGCTCTTTGATTCAGTCTCTGCCAGCAGATAAGCCTCGGGCTGCAAGTGCATCAACAGCAATTTGCAGGGCAAGGCACCGTTGAACAGGTTGTACTGCTTGTGGCTGCGGATCCCCATGCGTTTGCCCAGCTCCGGGTTGCCGGTAAAGATCGCCGCTTCCCAGCCCTGGCAGTGCTGGCGCAGCACTTCACCGAGCTTCTGGTACAGGTACACCAGGCTAGCCGTATCTCCCAGACGCTCGCCGTAGGGGGGATTGCAAACGATTAGGCCTTTCTGACCACGATCAGGCTGCGGTGAAAAGGTTGCCAATTCACCCTGATAGACCTTGACCCAGTCACCCATTCCGGCGCGCTGGATATTATTGCGCACGGGCTGCAACAGACGCGGGTCAGCTTCATAGCCACGAATCCATGCGGGTGTCTTTTGCATGCCCGCTTCGGCCCGCTCACGGGCTTCAGCGACCAGGCGTTGCCATACGGCCGGCACATGCTGCAACCAGCCACTGAACCCCCAGCGTTCACGCTGCAGGTTGGGGGCAATATCAGCAGCCATCAGGGCGGCTTCAACCAGAAAAGTACCCGAGCCACACATAGGATCAGTCAAGGCTTCTCCTGCTGCCGCACGCCGTGGCCAGTCAGCCCGCAGTAAAATGGCCGCAGCCAGGTTTTCTTTCAACGGGGCAGCGCCCTGCTGCAAGCGGTAGCCGCGCTGGTGCAGGCTGGTACCGGACAGGTCCACAGCCAATTGCACCTCACTGTTACGGCAATGCACGTTCAGGCGTAAATCCGGCTGCACGCGGTCGACGCCAGGGCGCTGACCATCCGGCTGGCGCAACTGGTCAACCAGGGCATCCTTAACCTTGAGCGCACCAAAATGCGTGTTGTCGATACCGGGCAAGCGGCCACTGAAATCAATCGCCAGGGTACCGTCCGCCGCCAGGTGGTCAGCCCAATCAATGGCACTGACGCCCTGGTACAAGGCAGCGGCGTCCTCTGCGGCAAAACGCGTCAACACCAACAACACCCGATTGGCCAGACGCGACCAGAGACAGAGCCGGTAACCCAACGCCAGGTCGCCCTGGCAACTCACTCCGGCCACGGTTTCTTTTGCCTGTTCCGCGCCCAATTGACGCACTTCGTCGAGCAACAGCCCCTCAATTCCTTTCGGACAGCTGACAAAAAATTCAAGAGTCTGTTGCATCATGTTGATTTCCGGTGCTGTGTGACAGTGATATTGCATCCCTGTTTAAGCAGGGTTGCGAGTATGACAAAACGATCTTTTGCGCAGCTCAATCGATGCAGTACAACTTGAGCATGGGTTAAGCACATGATTTCGGCAGTCATTGACTGCCATGGGAAGCAGCCTGCAAGGCTGCTTCTTCGCCCCGGGTCAAGATCGGGGCAAACCCCCGATATGCAAGGCCGCAGTGCCTAGCATAGCGGGTTGTGGAACCAAATGAGGGCTTTACCTTATGCGAAGACTCAAGCGTGATCCGATGGAACGAGCATTT
>SKFV01000006.1 GCA_007117785.1 Pseudomonas sp. | reverse complement strand
ATCACGGGTGGTACGCAGGTTCTCCCGTGCCGCGGCCAATGAGCTCAGGATTGAGCCGCTGTAGCGGGTGTCGCCACACATGAAGTTCAGTACGCTGGCTTCATCGCGGCTTTCATAATGTTCATCAAAGAGTTCGTCATTGCCGGTAATGGCGATGATTTCATCCCAGCCCAACTTGGTCGAGCGGGGCAGGTCAAGCAGCAGATTGCTGGTTACGCTGAGCAGGCGGGCGGTATCCTCCGCCCGTTCCAGGTAGCGGGCCAGCCAGTAAATGTTTTCAGCAACACGAGAAAGCATAGTGGGTCCCCTGCTCAAAGCTCGGAAATATCGACAATCCAGGTATCTTTGCTACCACCACCCTGTGACGAATTGACGACCAGTGAGCCCTTGTTGAGAGCCACCCGAGTCAGGCCGCCCGTGGTAACCCAGGTTGATTCACCGGACAGGATAAAGGGTCGCAAGTCGACGTGGCGCGGTTCCATATTGTTATCACACAGGGTAGGGGAGGTGGACAGGCTCAGGGTTGGCTGTGCCATGTAGTTGCGTGGATCAGCCTTGATCAGTTCGGCAAATTTTGCCTGTTCCTGTTTGGTGGAATGCGGGCCAATCAACATGCCGTATCCACCAGACTCGTTGGCCGGTTTGACCACCAGCTTGTCCAGATTGTCGAGTACGTAGTTGCGATCATCCTCAAACATGCACAGGTAGCTGGGCACGTTGGGCAGCAGGGGTTCTTCGCCCAGGTAGTACTTGATGATCTCGGGCACAAAGGCGTAGACCACTTTGTCATCCGCTACACCGGCGCCTGGTGCATTGGCCAGGGCTACCTTGCCACTCCGCCAGGCACGCATCAGGCCTTTGACGCCGAGCATGGATCCAGGCTCGAAGACTTCCGGATCAAGGAACATGTCATCGACACGGCGATAGATCACATCGACCCGTTGCAAGCCATCGACCAGACGCATATAGACGCAATCGTCATCACCGACAATCAGGTCCGAGCCCTCCACCAACTGGACGCCCATTTGCTGGGCCAGATAGGAATGCTCGTAATAGGCCGAGTTGTAGATTCCCGGCGTCAGGATCACGATCACCGGATCATCTCCGGGGCGGGGGGACAGTGACGCCAGGGTGTCATACAACTGGGAGGTATAGTCATCGACCGGTTGAATCCAGCCGGAGGCGAACAGGTCGGGCAGGACCCGCTTGGTCACATTGCGGTTTTCCAGCATATAGGAGACACCTGAGGGTACCCGCAGGTTGTCTTCCAGAACGTAGAGGGTGCCATCGTTGTCGCGCACCAGGTCCGACCCGCAGATATGTGCCCAGACGTTGTGAGCCGTTTTGACCCCGACACACTGCGGACGAAAATTGACCGACTGGGCGAGGATTTCTTGCGGGAATACCTTGTCCTTGATGATTTTCTGATCATGGTAGAGGTCATCAATAAACAGGTTCAGTGCCTGCACCCGCTGCTTGAGGCCGGCATCGGTCTTTTGCCATTCGGCCAGGGGGATGATGCGCGGGACTATATCGAAGGGCCAGGCACGGTCAATCATGCTGCCTTCGGTATAGACAGTAAAGGTGATACCCATCAATTGGATAGCCACCTCGGCGGCGGTCTTGTGATCATTCAGTTCACGCGCATCCAGACTGGCCAGGTACTCACAGAGCATGCGCGCTTCCGGGCGCGGTTGGCCCGGTGCGGCAACGAGTTCGTCGAAAAAGCGCTTCGGGTCGTAGTCCTTCCAGTTCACTTTGCTCATGCAGATTCTCAACTACCATGGGTGTCGTTATCGGCGGCGCGGCTAGCCCAAGCGGATAGTGCGCGTCGATTGAGATAAAGCAATTGCCGTACCATCTACTCTTTAACCCATAGTCAAATGACAGGTTTATGTCTAGCAGCAGTGAGTATGTCACCGAGTCGACACAGTTTAGCAATTATTCTTTAGTCGCCATCGGCGCCGCTCTGGACCGTGGCGTGCTATGTTGAGCCTGGTGGCCTGTCTTGGCACACGGCTTGCTGTAACGACCGACTGACCGGTTACTTTTCGGGGATTTCGCATCATGACCATTCGTGTAGCTCTCAGACACCGTACCCACTTCAGCTTTGACAAGCCAGTTTCAGTGTCGCCGCACCTGGTGCGCCTGCGCCCGGCGCCCCATTGCCGCACCCCGGTCGAGGCCTACAGCCTCAATATCAGTGGTGGCGAGTACTTTATCAACTGGCAGCAGGATCCCTTCGGTAATCATGTTGCGCGCCTGGTGTTCCCGGAAAAGATCGATCACCTGCATATCGACGTTGAACTCATCGCGCCGATGACCGTGGTCAACCCCTTTGATTTTTTTGTCGAAGACTATGCAGAAGCCTTTCCTTTCAGTTACCCCAAGGCACTGAAGAAAGAGCTGCACCCTTATCTGGAAGTCACTGAATCCGGGCCCTTGCTGAAAAAATGGTTGCAGCAGGTCAAGCGTGAGCCGCAGGGAATCGCAACCTTTCTGGTCGAGCTGAACCAGCGCGTACAAAACGACATCAAGTACTTGATCCGAATGGAGCCTGGGGTGCAGAGCGCCGAAGAAACCCTGGGATTGGCCCAGGGCAGCTGTCGCGATTCCGCCTGGCTGCTGGTGCAGATTTTCCGTCATCTCGGTCTCGCAGCCCGATTTGTTTCGGGTTATCTGGTTCAGTTGACGGCTGACGTCAAGGCGCTGGATGGTCCTTCGGGTACCGAGGTGGATTTTACTGACCTGCATGCCTGGACCGAGGTTTATGTGCCTGGCGCCGGCTGGATCGGTCTGGACCCGACGTCAGGCCTGTTTGCCGGAGAAGGGCATTTGCCCCTGGCGGCCACCCCGGAACCGAGCAGCGCCGCGCCCATTACCGGTGCGACCGAGCCCTGTGAGGTGGAGTTTGATGTGCACATGTCGGTTGAACGGGTGCATGAAGACCCGCGCGTGACCCTGCCATATACCCGTGACCAGTGGCAGCAGATAGATGTATTGGGCGACAAGATCGACGCCCAACTGGAAGCGCTGGATGTGCGCCTGACCATGGGTGGCGAGCCCACTTTTGTGGCAATCGATGACATGGATGCACCGGAATGGAACATTGATGCGCAAGGCCCGACCAAGCGAAAGTTGTCCGAGCAATTATTGCAGCGTTTACGTCCTCACTATGCCCCGGGTTCGCTGATCCATTATCAACAGGGCAAATGGTATCCGGGTGAGCCATTGCCGCGTTGGGCCTTGGCTTGTTACTGGCGGCATGATGGCGAGCCGGTATGGCACGATGACCAATGGCTGGCCAACATCGAGCACGATTATGGTTTTCAGGAAACTGAAGCTCGACGGTTTGCTGCCGAACTGGTCAAGCGTCTCGGGTTGTCTGAGCGTTTCCTGATTCCCTGCTATGAAGATGGCTATTATTACCTGTGGCAAGAGCGCAATGAACCGGTTGATGTTGACCTCAAGGGTGAAGACCTGGGCGACGATGCCAATCGCAATCGGCTGGCGCGCCTGCTGGAGCGGGGGCTGGACCGGGAGGTCGGCCTGGTCCTGCCGCTGGCTCGAACTGATGAGGAAGACGGCTGGCAAACGGGGGAGTGGCCGCTGCGTCGTGACCATCTCTATCTGGTGCCCGGTGACTCGCCCATGGGCTTGCGCCTGCCACTGTCAGCCTTGCCGCTGAAACGCCGGGAAGAACCACAGCCGCGTTCCCTGTTTGATACGCCGCCGGCGTTGCCTGATGTACACGGCGAAGTCGCCAGTCGTTATAGCCTGACACCGGCACCCGGTTTATCGGGAAGAGGCTTGCATGTGCTGGCAAAGGGGCAGGAGTGGCAGGAACAGACGCCGGATATTACCCCGCCTGATGTCATTGCTACTGCGCTCTGTGTCGAGCCGCGCGATGGCAAGCTGTTTGTGTTTTTACCGCCGACCGGCAAGCTAGAGGAGTTTCTTGAACTCATCGCCGCGGTGGAGCAAAGCGCTGCCGCGTTGAAGATGCCGGTGTGTGTCGAGGGCTACCCGCCACCAAGCGACCCGCGTATGGAGAAATTCATGATCACGCCGGATCCGGGGGTGATTGAAGTCAACGTCATGCCGGCGCGCACCTGGCGGGACCTGGAGCGCAATACCCGGATTCTCTATGAAGAAGGGCGGCAGACCCGGCTGGGAACCGAGAAGTTCATGCTCGATGGCCGTCATACCGGCACCGGGGGCGGTAACCATGTCACCCTGGGTGGGCCGACACCGGCGGATTCACCCTTCCTGCGGCGCCCGGATCTGCTGGCCAGCTTGCTCACCTATTGGCAGCACCACCCGAGCCTGTCCTATCTGTTCTCCGGCTTGTTTGTCGGCCCGACCAGTCAGGCACCGCGCGTCGATGAAGCGCATAATGAAGCGCTCTACGAGCTGGAAATTGCTCTCTCGCAGATGCCCATCGGTGATGTTCCCCAACCCTGGCTGGTCGATCGTTTGTTGCGCCATTTGCTGACCGATATTACCAGCAACACCCATCGTGCCGAGTTCTGTATCGATAAACTGTACTCACCGGATACTGCCACCGGGCGCCTGGGGCTTTTGGAGTT
>SKFV01000328.1 GCA_007117785.1 Pseudomonas sp. | reverse complement strand
AGCGCAACGAGCTGATGCAGATGATGCTGCTGGAGCCCGAGCTGTGCATCCTCGATGAAACCGATTCCGGTCTGGATATCGATGCGCTGCAGGTGGTGGCTGACGGGGTGAACGCCATGCGTGATGCAAACCGCAGCTTTATCGTCGTGACCCACTATCAGCGTCTGCTGGATTACATCGTGCCGGATTACGTGCACGTGCTGGCCAACGGTCGCATCGTCAAATCGGGCGACAAGAGCCTGGCCCTGGAGCTGGAAGCCAAAGGCTACGGCTGGCTGGAAGAAGAGGTAGCCTGAAACCATGAGTGACTTTCAACAGATTGCCATGAAACTGGCTGCCGAGCAGCAAGGCCCCGGCTGGCTGGACGCACTGCGCCAGCAAGGCGAGCAGGCCTGGACGTCTGCCAAGTGGCCAGGGCGCAAGACCGAAGCGTGGAAATACACGCCGCTGACCCCCTTGCAACAGGATGCACCCAGCCAATGGGCAACAGCGGAGCTGACCAACTGGCAGCAAGACGTTGAAGCCATCGAGTTAGATGCCACCCGTCTGGTGTTTATCAACGGTCGCTTTTCCGCTGCAGACTCGTCTCCTCTGCCCGCGGGTGTGGTGCAGTTTGCGGATGCCGATGCCCAGCAGCAGGCACTGATTGAACAGCACCTGGGCAAGGTGGTGGATAGCCAGCGTCATCTGTTTGCTGCGCTGAGCAATGCTTGGCTGGCCGGTGGTTTGCTGGTCCACGTGCCGCGCAATCAGGTACTGGAAAAGCCGGTGTACGTGCTGAATATCGCCACGCCGGAAGCCACACCCAGTGTGGCCCAGCAGCGTTTGCTGGTGGTGCTGGAAGACAATAGCCAGGCAGAAGTGATTGAGCATTATGCCTCTGACAGCGCCGAGCAGAACGGTTTCGTCAACAGCCTGACCGAAGTGGTGGTTGGCGCCAATGCGCAGTTGCAGCATTACCGCATCAATCTGGAGCAGGAAGGCTTGCTCCATGTGGGTGGTGTGCATGTCAACCTGCTGCGTGATGCGCGTTTTCTCGGCTTCACCCTGGCCCAGGGCAGCCGCCTCAAGCGTATTGATTACCAGTGCAATATGCGCGGCGAAGGCGCCCACATGGAACTCAACGGTGTTTACCTGCCGCGCAACAAGCAGCTGATTGATTACCACACCAATGTCGAGCATTGCGTACCCCATTGCACCAGCAATGAAGTGTTCCGCGGCATTGTCGGTGATTCCGCCAAGGCGGTATTCAATGGGCGTATCCATATTCACCCGCAGGCGCAGAAGACCCTGGCTGAGCTCAGCAACAAGAACCTGCTGACCTCGCCTAAGGCTGAAGTGAATACCAAGCCGGAGCTGGAGATCTACGCCGACGACGTGAAATGCGCCCACGGCGCTACCATTGCGCAGCTGGACAAGACTTCCATGTTCTATCTGATGAGTCGCGGCGTCAGTGAAAACGATGCACGCACCATGCTGAGCTTCGGCTTTATCAATGAGCTGATCAATCAGGTGCCGGAGCAGGCTATCCGGGATTATTTGCGTCCGCGCCTGACCAAGTTGTTCGGTGAAGGTAGCGAGCAAGTGGGGCAAATCAGTTATGAATGAGATGGCAACAGTCATGCCGGTCGGTTTTGATGCCCAGCGCGTACGTGCCGATTTTCCGATCCTGCATCAGGAGGTCAACGGTCAGCCGCTGGTCTACCTGGACAATGCAGCGACCACGCAAAAGCCGGAGTCAGTGATTCAGGCGATTGTCGATTATTACCGAAACGACAACAGCAATGTGCACCGTGGCGCCCATACCCTGGCTGACCGTGCCACGGCCAAGTTCGAGGCGGCGCGCGGCAAGGTGCGTGATCTGATTCATGCTGCCCACGCGCATGAAATTATCTGGACCCGCGGCACGACAGAAAGCATCAACCTGGTCGCCAACAGTTGGGGCCGTCGCAACCTGCAAGCAGGTGACCGAGTGCTGGTATCGGCCATGGAGCACCATGCCAATATCGTGCCCTGGCAAATGGTTGCCGCCGACTGTGGTGCCAGTGTCGAGCCGATTCCGGTGGATGAAACCGGAACTTTGGACATGCAGGCCCTGCGCTTCATGCTCGACGATGGCCGGGTGAAAATGGTTGCCTGCGGGCAGGTATCCAATGCCCTGGGTACCATCAATCCGGTTGAAGAGATTGTCGAGTTGGCTCATGCCGCCGGCGCGTTGTGTCTGCTGGATGGTGCCCAGGCTATCGGCCATTTCAGTGTCGATATGCAGGCGCTGGACTGCGATTTTTACGTGTTTTCCGCGCACAAGTTGTTTGGCCCCACCGGGGTGGGTGTGCTGTACGGCAAATCCGCTCTGCTGGAAGCCATGCCGCCTTGGCAGGGCGGCGGCGAGATGATTGAAACCGTCAGCTTTGCCGGCAGCACCTGGAATCAGTTGCCTTGGAAGTTTGAGGCGGGTACGCCGGATATTGCCGGGGTTATCGGTTTCGGGGCGGCCATTGATTATGTGCAGGGGCTGGACCGTGACGCGGCCGAGGCCCACGAGATGGATCTGCTTCACTACGCTGAAAGTCGTGCACGGGATGTGCCTGGCTTGCGCCTGATCGGCACCTCTGCGAACAAGGTCGCAGTCATGAGCTTTTTGCTGGAAGGCGCGCACCCCGGGGATGTCGGGACGCTGCTGGATCAGCAGGGTGTTGCCGTGCGCACCGGCCACCACTGCGCCCAGCCGATCATGGATCAGTTTGCGATCCCGGGTACGGTACGCGCCAGCTTCAGCATTTATAATACCCGGGCAGATGTCGATCGGCTGTTCGTTGCACTGGAAAAAGTGCGTCAGTTTCTCTAGGAGGCCAGCATGAACGTTGAATCTTTTGATCCGCAAGCTCAGGCCGTCTCGGTAACCCCGGCGGCAAAGGCGCACTTCCAGCGCCAACTGGCCAACCAGCCCGGCCGCGCCGTGCGCGTCAGCGTGAAGAAAAGCGGCTGCACGGGCTTTATGTACGTGATCGATATGGTCGAGCAGGGCGAGGCCGATGACCTCGAATACACCATCGATCAGGATATCCGCCTGTTGGTCGCCAAAGATAGCCTGGGTGTGCTCAACGGTGCCCAGATCGATCTGGTGCGCGAGGGTATCAACCAGCAGATCAAGTTTATCAATCCCAACGTGACCGACGAATGTGGTTGCGGTGAAAGCTTCAGCGTGAATTGAGCCAATAATGGAAAGACGTATGGTAGTAGCGCAGGCTGATTGTCCTGCGCGTCGGGTTCCGGACGGCACACCGCTGACCATTCCCAAAGACACTTTTGTCACCATCACCCAGGCCCTCGGGGGCAATTACACCCTGACCTATCATGGCCAGATGGTGCGGGTAGATGGTACCGACGCCGATAAGCTCGGACTGGAGCGCGAGGTACTTGAGTTCCCCGCACCGAGTGACGATCAGATCAATGAAGAGCAGGTGTGGACCGCGCTGAAAACCGTGTTCGATCCGGAAATCCCGGTCGATCTGGTCAATCTTGGCCTGATCTACGCGGTCGGGATTGATCAGGCGGCCAAGCGGGTGGATATCCAGATGACCCTGACAGCCCCCGCCTGCGGTATGGGCCCGGTGCTGGTCGGTGACGTCGAGTACCGCGTGCGCCTGGTGCCCAATGTCAAAACGGTGGTGGTGGATCTGGTATTCGATCCACCCTGGAACCGCGAGATGATGAGCGAAGAGGCGCAGCTTGAAACCGGGATGTTTTTTTGAGACCTGAGGATTTTGCATGAGCCAGTTTGGCACCGAGATCACTACGGACGATATTGTCGAGACGCTGAGCTTTTTCGATAGCTGGGAAGATCGCTACAAATACATCATCGACTTGGGTCGTGAACTACCGGAGCTGGATGCGTCAGAGCGTACCGACAGCAATCTGGTGCGTGGCTGTCAGAGTCAGGTCTGGCTGGTGAGCCGGGAAGAGGGCGATACCCTGTATTTCGATGCCGACAGCGATGCCTTTATCGTCAAGGGTCTGCTCGCGGTGGTGCTGGCTGCCTACAACGGCAAGACCCGTGAAGATATCCAGGCCTTTCCGATTGAGGATTATTTCGAGCAGCTGAACCTGCTCAAACACCTCAGCCCGACGCGTGGCAACGGTCTCAAGGCCATGGTCTCACGTATTCAGGCCACGGCTGCCTGATTCTCCTGATTGACCCTGTTTAACCAAACAGGGCCTGCCAGCGTGTATTGTGTGGAACCTTTGCTGTACAGAACAGTGATGGCGCTATGATATCGCCTAAAGCTTGCCTGTGACCAGAAGCAAGCGTAAAGTCACTGTATTGACTTGAGCGCACTTCTTTAGTGCGCTACAGATATAAAAACAATACACCGAGACTGAGCATGGCTGAGTTCTGGAACCGCCTCAAACACGACTTTCAGTTATCGATTATCATGTTGGTCGGGTTGTGTGCCTTCGTTGGCATTACGCCCTATGCCGCCTATCGCCTGATTGAAGGCAATTATCTGGTTGGTATCGTTGATTCCATTCTGGTGCTGTGCACCGTTTCTGCCGTGCGCTGGGCCTGGGTTACCGGTGATACCATTCGGCCCGGACAGTTCCTTGCGGTAATTTTTT
>SKFV01000372.1 GCA_007117785.1 Pseudomonas sp. | reverse complement strand
TGCCACCTGCTTGACGGCTTCGATTTTGAATTCTTCGGTGTAGCGTGGGTTGCTCATTGGACCTCCTGGGTGCCTCGATTATAAGGCCTGGAGGTGTCTACGAAACTAGGGGCGATTCACTAGTTAAGCTTGATGAGTCCACACAGTTGCTCAAGTTCTTGGGGGTTATCCGCCAGCCCGGTTTCCAGTGCGGCGATGCGCATGACAATCTGATCCTTATGCACCTGAGTTTTGGGCAGGACAAATAGCGCACCAATGAGTTGGCGCAGGGGGAAAGGGACCTTGAGACGGATTTTAAGTCGATTGCCATACTCTGCGGCGTGCTTGTTTAAGAGTGTCGGAAGTTCGGTGGCATCCGGGTGCTGACCGTAATTGATAAAGTTCTGCATGGCGCATAGCACCGAGAGCTCGCCGATCCGGCACAGACTGACGGCGGCACGCACAACCTCGGGAGCGACGCGCATCTGCGGAGCCAGCCGGGTCAGGGTTTTCGCCAATTGGTTTTGTTGCTCAGTCAATTGCTCGGCCAGGCTGATCAGGGCCGGTTCCTGTAATACCGGTCGCGTACTCAGTAGCTGGCGGATCAGGTGCAGACTGCCATTGGGGCCAAGCTGGCGCAGTGCAGCTTCTATACTCAGGCAGTCATAGCTCTGGTCATCCTGATCCAGCCGATTGGCTGCGGTAATAAGTTCGGCACACAGCATCGGCTCCAGTCGGACCAGACGGATGAGTTCGCGGGCTGGGGTTTCGGTAGTCAATTGGGTGGCGAGGCTATGCTGGGCGGCATGGGTCCACGGCAGATAGAGTGTCTGCTGCAAACGCTGGGCGAGAAAGTGATCCAGGTCGGCCAGCTTGGTGGCTTCCGGGGCCTGTCCGCTGCTGGCGCCATAACGCTGAAAGCGCGTCAACAGGTTGTCCAGGGTAAAGGGTTTGGCAATAAAGTCGGTCGCTCCGGCCTGCCGCGCGGCCTGAACGCTATGGCGTTCAATATGCGCGGTCACCAGTACCCGATGGCTCTGCGGGTGACGCTGGGCTGCCAGTTGCAAGGCGTCCAAACCACTCCCATCGGGCAGCTTCAGATCGCTCAGAAGCAGATCCAATGGCTGGCCACGCAAATGGTTGAGTGCCGCGTGTAGTTGGTCAAAGCGGTGCACCTCGGCCTCAGCAAACGCTTGGCGCAAGCTGAGTTCCAGTAATTGCCCCAGCCAGGGATCATCCTCGATCAGGCAGATATGCTTCATGATCCCGATGGCCCCCGGCTGATGACTTGATTGCGCCCGTTGCGCTTGGCCACATAGAGCCGTTGATCGGCAAGCTCAAGCAGGCCGTCGGTCTGCCAATCGGGACCTTCACAGGCGCTGATACCGGCACTGAAGGTGACCTGGAAGCTGTCTTCGGCAGCCCGGAACATCAGCCCGGCAAAGGCTTCGCGGATCTGGTCAAAGATCAGTTGGGCGTCCTGATGGGTACAGTTGGGTAATACGGCAACAAACTCTTCACCGCCATAGCGCCCAATCCGGTCGATGCGCCGCAAGCGCTGACGCAGCAGGCTGGCTAGCGCACGAATGACCGAGTCGCCAACCGCATGCCCATAGGTATCGTTGATTTGCTTGAAATGATCAATATCGATCATGGCCAGGCTGACTGGTACCTTTTGACGTTGGGCGCGTTCGACTTCAAGCTCGACCTGCTCTTTAATGTCTGCATGCTTGAGTAGGCCGGTCATGCTGTCACGGGTCAGGGCATGACTGACTAGGCGGGCTCGCTGCGCCCGGGCGTAGACGGTTGCCACTAGGTGCTGGTCGCTGATGGGTTTGCTGACAAAGTCATCTCCGGCCTTGAGCAGGGCTGACAGCTGCTGGCGGCTATCCGCTTCGGCGGATAGATAGACGATGGGTACTCGCAGCCACTGGTCGTTGAGGCGAATCAGTTGGGCCAGTTCGATGCCGCTGTAGGTCGGCATGTGAATATCCATCAGCACCACATCGGGGTGGAAGTCATGCAGTTGCTGCAGTAGCTTTTCCGGGTTTTCAACCCAGCCTACCTGCATGCCGGCTGCCTGCAACACCGTCAGATAGCGTTGGGCCAATGCCTGATCATCATCCACCAGTAGGACCCTGTAGGCCGCATCCTGGCTGGCTTGGGTCTGTCGGCTGAGGCATTCTTCAAGGGCAATCAGATCGACCGGCTTGGGGAAAAATCCCACCGCTCCGGCGCGGATTGCCCGCATCTGGGTAGCAAAATCACGCTGCGTGCTGATGGCGACTAGTGGAATCGGGGTGTAACGGTGAGCTTGCCAGGCCTGCAATTCGTCCAGTAAAGGGCGGCCTGAGGCCGATTCGCTGATATCCAGCAAGAGGGCATGAATGCCACCCTGTTCCAGTAGTTGGGTTAGACTTTGTCCAGACGCCAGTCCCTGTGTCTCATAGCCATAGTTACTTAAGGTTTGGTCAATCTCGGCCAGCAGCTCACTATCGTCTTCTACCACCAGGATGCGAACAGTGGAGCCGGGTGTTGCCAGGTTGTCGGGCATGCTCAGATGATTTTTTGTGACACCAAGCTCCAGGTAATCAAGCAGTGCGTGCAGTTGCAGCGCCAGTTGGTGGAGTTGCTCGGGCTGCAGCCGGGCTTGCTGAAGCCAGCTTTGGCAGCATTGTTCCAGCTTGCGGGCGGTCTGACCCAAGACGGGATAGCCAAAGGTGCCTGCTGAGCCAGCCAACTTATGCAACTGATCACGTAGTGGTTGCAGCCGGATGGGCAGACAGTTTGCTTCACTCGCCAGCTGTTCAGCCTGAGCGGCCAGTGCAGGGATGTCTTCCTGTTGCTGTGCCACCCAGGCGGCTTGTAGCTGGGCCAGTTGCGCCTGCAAGGGGTTGTCAGACATGGTAGCGCTCCCAGATGGCACTGATCTGTGCGGCCAATTGCATTGGATCGAAGGGTTTTAGCAGAATATCGGCAACGCCCAGGCTTCGGTAGGCAGCCACTTCGCTGGCCTGGGCCCTGGCGGTCAGGAAGACGACGGGTGTTGCCTGTAGTTCGGGAATCTGTCGCAGGGCAGCCAGGGTTTGTGGCCCGTCCATGTCGGGCATCATGACGTCGAGCAGAATCAATTGAGGTTGAAAGCTACGCGCAGCGGCAATTCCCTCAGCGCCTGAAGCACAGCTGCAGACCTGCAAGCCGCCGACCAGTTCTAGTGCCAGTCTGGCAACCTCCAGAATCGAGGGGTCATCCTCGATATGCATTACGCGTTGCAACGTCGTCATGGCCAAACTCCGCAGCCGTTTACCCAGTATGCCATGTTTTTACCCCCGGTTGACGCTGCGGGCTGGCAGGTCAAACCAGAAGCTGGCACCTTGACCGGGAACTGAATGAAAGTCGATCTCTCCGCCCATCTGTCGCACCAGCTCCCGGCAGATGGCCAGCCCCAGCCCCGTACCGCCGTGTTGACGGGTACTGGACCCATCCGCCTGGGCAAAGCGGCTGAAAATACGGGAATGAAACTCCGGTGCGATCCCGGGGCCCTGGTCATTGACTCGGATGCGAACACGCTCACCGATGGCCTCGGCAGCCAGCGCTACCTGTCCCCCAGCGGGAGAAAACTTGCTGGCATTGGACAACAGGTTGGCCAGGACTTGCGCCAGACGCCGCGGGTCGGCGGCGACTTCCAGCGCGGGTAGCGGGGTGATCAGGCTCAGGTGTACCTGAAAGCGATCGGCGTAGGGTTGGTTGACGTTGATGGCTTGTGCCAGGGCGTCCTGTAATGGCAGCCACTGGATATCGAAATGCACCTGTCCGGCGCTCAGCTTGTCGAGGTCGAGCAGGTCATTGATCAGCGCACCGAGTTGCTGGGTATTTTGTTCGGCAATGGTCAGCAGCCGTTGCATCGGCTCTGGCAATGTGCCGAGAGCGCCACCGCGCATCAGGCCCAGAGCGCCTACTACCGCTGTCAGCGGGGTCCTTAGCTCGTGATTGACCGTGGAGATAAATTCATTTTTGAGGGTTTCTATCTGCAGCCGTTCGGTGACATCGATCGCGATGCCCAGTAGTCCGCCTAATTGGCCATCGGCGCCAGCTACCGGTGTTACCGACAGTTGAACTTTGCGGCGTTCTCCCTCTTGTCGGATATAGGTCCAGATGCGGCTGTGCACAGCACCTTGTGAGGCGGGCTGCTGGAAAACCCGGATCAGTTCAGCCTGGGTCGGTTGACGGTCGAAAAGCTCGTTAAAGCGCTGTTCGAGTTCGGCGCGGTCGTGAAACAGTACAGGGCTGGCCTGGCCCACTATCGCTTCGGCCGGGTAGCCGAGCAAGCGTTCAGCACCCGGGTTGAACAGTTGAATAGTACCGGCCGCATCAGTTGCGATGATGGCCACTTCGGTGGCGGCATCGATCACTGCGCGCAGGTAGGCGCGGGTTTTACGGATTTCCTCATTCCGGGCGTGGGCTTCGGTGACATCAGTGATAAAACCGTGCCAGATAATGCTGCCATCGTCCAACGCCTCGGGTGAGGCGCGGCCGGCGACCCAGATGATGCCGCGCTGGGGATGCTTGACCCGATAGGTTGCCTGCCAGTCGGTCATCTGTGTAGCCGATTGCTGGATAGTAGCGGCCACGTCGGGAATATCATCCGGGTGCAACGTATTGAATACTGTCTCGGCACTGGCCCTTGCCTGCGCCGGGGTAACGCCATAAATATCTTCAATGGCCTGACTGGCAAAGGGGAACCATCTATGCCCGTCCGCATCTTGCTGATATTGGTAGACCACACCGGGCAGGTGTCGGACCAGCTTGTCGAAACGTGCCATCAAGGCCGTACGCTGGCTCTCTGCACGGTCCTCGGCCAGCAGCGCACCGATCCAGCGGGCGCAGAGCCGGATGAAGTCCATATCGGTATCATCAAAGGGTTGCTTGCGGGGTGTGCGGCCGTTGAACGCCAGGGTACCGAAGCAGCCGCCATCGACCAGCAAGGGGATGCCGATATAGGCTTCAAGGCCAAAGTGCTGATAACAGGGCTGCTCGCGGAAGGGGGATTCAGCCATGTGGTGGATGGCCAGGATGTCGTTGCGCTGCAAAGTCAGGTTGCAGTAAGTGATAGCGAGCTCGAAATGCGCGTCCTCCAGCGAGCCCTGTCCAGGGGCATACTGGGCAATGATCTGATAATCCGCCTCCTGTACCGCCGCCACTATGCCCATTTCCAGGTCCAGGTAGCTGCACCCCAGCGCCAGCACCCGATGCAAGCGCTCGCGCAGGTCAAGTCGAGGCAGTGCGGCGATCTCGTTCAGCGCGCGCAGGGCGAGGCGCTGACGCTCCAGGCGGCCCTGTTCAGAGCGTTGGGCACGGTCCTGGCGCAGGGCGTGGATCAACTGGCCGAGATTGCGCTGCAACGGCGCGAGAAAATTGACCAGTGCCTGATCATAGCCATCGGCCCGGTTGGCAAGGCCAATCATGCCGACTACCTTGTCACCAAACAGGATGGGTAGGCCAGCAAGGCTGTGCAGTGTCGGGTGACCAGGTGGCAGGCCGCCACTGCGTGGATCATTGCCCGGGTCATTGCTGATGACTGCCTGCTGGCGGGTCATTACTGCGCCAAACAGACTGTCCAGCTTGCTGAACAACAGGCCTTGCGGGGCTTTGTCGCGGTAAAAGGCCCGACTCTCGGCATCCCAGGTGATATTGCTGATGGCATGGGTCTTCAGGTAGGGCTGGTCCTGCTGATCGTAAAAGACCTCGCCAACAAAGCCGAACTCACTACCGGTCAGCTGCAGGATGCGCTCAAGCAGACGCTCAAAGCTTTGCTGCGGATTCTGGGCACTGATATAGGCCGATTGGGTGTGGGTAATGATCGACAGCAGTTGTCGCGCCTGCTCGCGTTCATGGCTTTCCGTCAGGATGGCTTTGCGGTGACGTTTGCTCTGCTTCTCAACCACTTTGCGCATGGCCATCAGCAGCGTCAGTAGTAACGCCATGGCCGCAAGAAAAGCCAGCAACCAGCGCAATACCAGCCAGCGCTGATACTGCTGGTGCCCGGCCAGCGCCAGGCTGATATCTTTCCATACCAGAGCCGCCGCGGCCGGTGGCCGATCCGGATCCTGCTCGCTGGCGACATCGTGCAGCGGAATCAGGGTCAACAGGAAATCACCATCACCGCTGCGGATCAACTTGTGCCGGGGGTCCTGGACGGGGTCGGGAATCTGCCCCTGGCTATGCCAGTGCACAACCTCGCGACGCGAGTGCTGATCAAGCAGCCAGTTATCATCTGGCTGACCGACCAGACCGGCTGTTTTATAGTCGGTAATGACATTGACCAGAGCCGGAGCGTACAGCAACAACGCCAGACCGGCCTCCAGCTCGCGATCCAGCTGGCGCAGCTCCGGCAACATACCAAAACCGACTTCCAGGCTGCCAATTATGTTGTCACGACCATTGGGCTGAGCAAAAATCGGCACTACACCGCGTATGCCGGAACCATAACGACCGATTTCCATGCCATGACGGGCGCTCCCCTGCTGCTGAACCAGGTCGACCAGTGGGCGGATCTCAGCCAACCGGTCACCCCAGTTTTGCGGCTGATGCATACGCAGCAAACTGGTCACGCCGGGGGCGAGGTGAATATGCAGCTGATTGGCCCCATTGGCCTGCAAAGCCAGCCAATGGGGATGCAAATGGCGCTGCAATTCATGGCGCAATTCGTGCACCTGCGGGTCTTGCTGCCCATCACTGGCAATGCGCTGGGCCAGTTCGCGCGTCAACCGCTGTGTCGTGGCGTCAGTCGCCAGTTGCTCAGCGAGCAGCAGGGCTTGTTGTTCCAGACCGTATTGCGCCTGTAACACGGCCAGGCGTTGCACCTCTGCCTGAGTATCCATGAATTGTGCCCACTGGTTCTCCCGTTGCTTCCAGTCCCAGGCAGTCAGAAAGGCAAAAAACAGCGCCAGCGCCAAACTACCCAGCAGCATGATCAGGCGGCTAGACTGTCGGGTAATGGCGCCAGGGTTGCTCACTGGCTCAGGTCTCAGAGGCTGTTGCAGACATGGCCGCCATCGACGGTCAGTACGCTGCCGGTCATAAAACTACCAGCCGGGCTGGCCAGCAACAGAAGTGGCCCGGTGAGTTCATCCAGCTGGCCGAGTCGGCGCATGGGTACCTTGCTGCGGATATAGTTCTGGCCGTGCTCGGTATCGAAATAATCACCGTTCATCTCGGTACGGAAGTACCCGGGGGCAATGACATTGACGCGAATGTTCTCCCGCGCCAGCTCCAGTGCCATGGCTTTGGTCAGTTGCACCACGGCGGCCTTGGCTACAGCGTAGTGACTCAGCGCCATGCCCTGGCGCAGGCCGAGAATCGAGGCGATATTGATAATGCTGCCGCCCTTGCCATCTTTGGCCATGGCGACACTGGCCCGATGGGCGACACGCCAGGCGCCATCCAGGTTGGTATCCAGCATGCTGCGCCAGTTGCCTTCACTCATATCGAGGAACTTCACCGGATCACCGATACCGGCATTGTTGACCAGAATATCCACCCGGCCCCAAGCCTGCTCGGCAGCGGCAAACCCCGCCTCGACACTGTCGGCATCGGTGACATCCATGGCAACGGCCATGGCCTGATGACCTTGCGCTTGCAGTTCGCTGACCAGGCTTTGCAGGCGCTCGACCCGGCGTGCGGCCAATACCACACGGGCGCCGGCGGCCGCCATGACCTGGGCGAAATGGGCACCGAGACCGCTGGAGGCACCGGTAATCAGGGCAGTGTGTTGCGACAGGGAAAAGGATAAGGCAGTCATGCGGATATTCCAGAATCAGGTAGGTGGCTGGGCATTATCGCAGCATAGCAGAGCGTTACCAGCCGACGCAGCTGGCTGAATGCTGTGTTGTCAGCCCAGCACATGCAGAAACAGCTGCACCAGACTGGCGTTGGCAATATCGATAAAGAAGGCACCGAGCAGCGGTATGACCAGAAAGGCTTTCGGGCTGGGACCAAAACGCTGGGTGATCGCGTTCATGTTGGCGATGCCCACCGGCGTCGCGCCCAGGCCCATGCCGATAAAGCCGGCGCTGATGCAGGCCGCATCGTAACTGCGCCCGAGCAGTGGAAACACCAGCAAAATGGCAAAGGCAGCAATCAGCATGGCCTGAAACAGCATGATCAGGCTGATCGCACCCAGGGCGCCCTGCAGTGATAACAGCGGCAGACTGATCAGACTCATACCGAGAAACAGCTGCAAGCTGAGGTCACCGAGTAGCTGCACCGGCCGGTTGTCCACCTGCACCCCGGCCAGATCCAGGGCGTTGGCCAGTACGATGCCGAGGAACATGGCGGTGAGAAAGGCCGGCAGGCGGATGCCGGCTCCCGATAGCCAGTCATAGATGCTGGCACCGAGGGCAAAGCACAGGGCGAGTAATAGCACGGCGGTCAGCAGGCTGTTGAGGTCGATCATGTAGGTGGTGCGGCCATTGGCTTCGATATGCGGCAGTTCGTGCTCGACTGTCTCGGGCGTCAGCTTGTGCCGACGGATCAGGAACGCCGCTACCGGGCCGCCAACCAGTCCGCCGGTGATCAGTCCGGCAGTGGCAAAGGTCAGCCCCAGGGTGCTGGCATTCTCCAGACCAAAGTGTTCTTCCAGTAACTGGCCCCAGGTCAATGCCGTGCCATGCCCGCCCGCCAGTGAAATACTGCCGCCAATCAGGCCGTACAGCGGGCTTTCTCCGATCACCCAAGCCAGGCCGGTACCCAGCAGGTTTTGCAGCAACAGAAAGGCGACCGCCAGGCCAATCATGATGCCAAGCATCTTGCCGCCCTCGAGCATCATGCGCAGCCGTGAAGACAGGCCGATGGTGCTGAAAAACATGATCAACAGCATATCGCGCAGGCTGAGGTCGAAGCGGATGTCCCAGCCACTGGCCACTTCGGTCAGCGCAATCAGGCTGCTGATCAACAGGCCGCCACTGACGGCGGCAGGAATGTTGTAGCGCTCCAGCCAGACTACCCGCCGGTTGATCTGATAACCCAGCCACAGGGCGATGATCGCCAATGCCAAAGTCGTCGGGGTATTGATCAGTACTGCGGAAGTATCCATGGCCTTTCCTGGCAGGGGTCAGGCAGCATGATAGCAGTTTACGCCAGCCTGCAACCCTGATAGCGGGCAGCGATCAGCCGCTCAGTGTCCGTTCGACCCAGCTACGCAAGGGGCCGGCAATAAAGCGAATCATTGGTGTGGCTATAACCCAGGCAAGCAGAAAGGAACGCATCCACTGCAGCATGAAGGGCAGGCTCTCCTGGCGGTTCAGCAGGCTCAGGGCGGCCGTCAGGATCAAGGTCATTACGGCACCCATCAGCAGGGCAAACAGCCATTGGCGTTTGTTCATTAACGCTTTGTTCATAGTGGCAGCTCAATAATTTACTTGAAAACAATATATTTATTTGTATATTGTAAGTCAACAATCCCTGTATGGAGTCTGCCATGACGGCTCAGGCTATCCCGGCGTCCACTGATGAACTTGATGTTGCCGCCTTGCGGGCTTCCGCTGGTCAGGCCCAGGCGCTACTGAAAACCCTGGCGAACCAAGACCGCTTGTTATTGCTGTGCCAGCTGGTCAGTGGTGAGCGCAACGTCAGTCAGCTGGAGCAGTCGCTGGGTATCCAGCAACCGACGCTGTCCCAGCAACTGGGCGTTTTGCGCCGCGAGGGGCTGGTCGCTACCCGGCGTGAAGGCAAACAGATTTTCTACCGTATCGATAGCCCGGAGGCTCTGGCCGTCCTGCAAACCCTGTATCAACTATTCTGTAACGAGGAGTCAGCATGACCATTGATTGGGCGAACTTTACGCCATGGAGTGCCTTGCTCGGCGGCATCATGATCGGCCTGTCGGCCGCCCTGCTGGTGGTGATGAACGGCCGTATTGCCGGTATCAGCGGGATCGTTGGCAGCCTGCTCAACCGGCCCTGGCAAGGCAAGGGCGAGAACCTGTTGTTTGTGCTCGGCATGCTGCTGGCACCTTTGCTCTATTGGGTGGTGCATGCGCGGCCTACAGTGGTGATCGAGGCCGGCCCACTGGCGCTGGTGGTGGCCGGCTTACTGGTCGGTTTTGGTGCCCGACTGGGGTCTGGCTGTACCAGTGGTCATGGGGTTTGTGGTCTGTCACGGCTGTCACCGCGGGGCCTGGTCGCAACCCTGAGTTTCATGGGTAGTGGTTTTGCCATGGTCTATATTGTCCGTCATCTGTTGGGGGCCTGAAGCATGCGTCGACTGATAGCTTTTCTGAGTGGCCTGATCTTTGGTCTCGGCTTGATCATTGCCGGCATGGCCAACCCTGCCAAAGTGCTGGGGTTTCTTGATCTCTTTGGTCAGTGGGATCCTTCGTTGGCCTTTGTCATGGGGGGCGCCATTGCCGCAGCATTCATTCCCATGCAGTGGGCGATGCGCCAGCAGACCTGTGTGGCGGGCGGGCCGATGCAATTGCCGACGAGTCGTCAGATAGATCGTCGTCTGGTCGGTGGCAGCCTGCTGTTTGGCGCCGGCTGGGGCCTGGCTGGTTTTTGCCCGGGTCCGGCGGTGGTTGCCCTGGGTGCGGCCATGCCGGGTGCGGTCATCTTTGTGCTGGCCATGTTGACCGGTATGGCGGCCTTTGAAGTCTATAACCGTCGTACGCAGGCAGCGGCCTGATGGATCTGCAATCACGCCTGCAGCCGCCGGGTGGCAGTGGCTATCTGGCCTGGTTGCGCAATTATCGGCGGGCCTGGCTGGCCGGTGACCTGACTGCGGGTCTGGTGGTCAGCGTGATGATCATTCCGCAGAGCATGGCCTACGCCATGCTGGCCGGCTTGCCGGTGCAGGTGGGATTGTATGCCAGCATACTGCCTTTGATTGCCTATGCCCTGTTCGGCAGCAGCATGTCCCTGTCAGTCGGCCCGGTGGCGGTGACCGCCTTGATGACGGCCGCCCTGTTGGCGCCCTTGGCAACCATTGGCACGGCCGAGTATCTGCAACTGGCAATCTGGTTAGCCCTGCTGTCGGGCTGCCTGCTGTTTGTTTTTGGCCTGCTGCGGTTGGGCTTTCTCGCCAACTTTCTCAGTCATCCGGTGATCAGTGGCTTTATCAGCGGCGCTGCGGTACTCATTGTGCTCAGCCAGATCCCGCATCTGCTCGGGTTGCCCGAGATGCCAGCGAGTCCGGATGCACTGTTGTCAGGCTGGCAGGCGATCAACAGTCTGATTCTGGGGATGGGGCTGGTTGCACTGGTCTGGCTACTTTACGCCCGTTCCTTGTTGGCCCGGCACCTCAATCATCTGGGTCTGTCCATGCCGCTGGCGCGTATTCTGGCGCGTCTGGCGCCCATTCTGGTGGTGGTGGCAGGCATTCTGGTGACCCAGTTCTGGCAGTTGCAGGCCATGGGTGTGCCTGTGGTCGGTGAGCTGCCGGCTGGGTTGCCGGCGCTGGTCTGGTCCACGCCGGGTCTGGGCACCCTGTACAGCCTTCTGTTGCCAGCTTTGTTGATCAGCCTGGTGGGCTTTGTTGAAAGTGTCTCCATCGCCCAATCGCTGGCGCGGCGCAAACGCCAGAGCATTGATGCCAACCGCGAGTTGCTGGGCATGGGGGCAGCCAATATTGGCGCCGGCCTGAGTGGCGGTTTTGCCGTCTGTGGCGGTTTTTCCCGCTCGGTGGTGAATGACGAGGCGGGGGCGCAGACACCGCTGGCCGGGGTCGTTGCTGCCGCCCTGATTGCGCTGATTCTGATGACGCTGGCACCCCTGTTTTCCCAGTTGCCGCTGGTGGTGCTGGCGGTGGTGATTCTGGTCGCGGTATCGCCGTTGATCGATCTGGCCAGCTTGCGCCGTGCCTGGCGCTATGATCGGGCGGAAGGCCTGACCCTGCTGGTGACCGCGCTGGGTGTCATTGTTTTCGGCATTGAAGCCGGTATCGTGCTAGGTATTGCACTGTCAATCGTCGCGCAGTTATGGCGTGGCAGCCGACCGCATGTCGCCGTGGTCGGGCGGGTGCCGGGTACGGATTATTTCCGCAATACCAAACGCCATCTAGTGGAGACCGAGCCTCATCTGCTGGCATTACGTATTGATGAAAGTATCTTTTTTGCCAATACCAAAGCGGTGGAGCAGGCAATTCAGCGAGCACTCAGTGACTACCCGGATACCCGGGAATTGTTATTGATTCTCTCGGCGGTCAATCATATCGACAGTACCGGTCTGGACATGCTCAGTGAGCTGAATGAAGGGCTGGCCGAGCGGGATATCCGCGTGCATCTGGCAGAAGTCAAAGGCCCGGTGATGGATCAGCTGGAAAAAACCGACTGGCTGGAGCAGCAAGTGGATGAGGTTTTCCCCAGTACACTGATTGCATTTAATACCCTATCCAGTATAAGTAGACCAATGTCCAATAATGAGGAGGTAACCCCATGACAGCCAATGTCGGTACTATTGATCGTGTGTTGCGTATTGTTGTCGGTTTGATACTGATTGCTATGGCCCTGACTGGCGTTATTGGCTGGTGGGGTTATATTGGTATCTTGCCCTTGGCTACCGGCGCGTTCCGTTTCTGCCCGGCCTATCCGTTGCTGGGCATCAATACCTGCGGCAAACCCAAGGCCTGATTCGGGTAACCGCCGACATAACAGATCAACAAGGAGTTCGTGATGAAAACCCTGATTGCCAGCCTGCTCGGCGCCGCCGTGCTCAGCGCCAGCCTCACCGCCCAGGCCCAGTTGGACCCGGAAGACCAGATCAAACTGCGCAAGGCCGGTTACAGCTTCATGGCCTGGAACATGGGCAAGATCAAGGCCATGGCGGTCGATGGCACGGTCGAGTATGACCAGCAGCAAATCCTTGCCGCCGCCAATACCATCAACGCCATTGCCCAGTCCGGCATGGGTGCCCTGTTCGGCCCCGGTACCGATCAGGATGTAGGTGACCAGACCACCCGTGTCGAGCCGGCGCTATTTGACAACTTCCCGGAGGTTGCAGAACTGTCCCGCGATCTGGTCGCTGCCAGCAACAACCTGGTCGAACAAGCGGAAAATGGTGACCAGGGCGACGTGCGCAGCGCCTTCGCCCAGGTTGGCCGTGCCTGCAGCTCATGCCACGACAAGTACCGCAAGGACTGATCCTTTTCCATGCCGTGCACGCTTCTGCACGGTCGGTTTGCAGGCTGGTGAATCAAGGGTAGGGGCACGGCATGCCGTGCCCGAACGTTCTCGGCGACATGCCTGTCGCCGCTCTTACCACGCCGGAGCAGCAGGTGCGGGTGGCGGCACGTCGATCCATGCCCCGCTGGCCAGCCAGATCATCAGGCCCGCCACAGCCAGGGAAATCACCAGTGCCACCCAGCCACCACCGCGGGCCGGCGCGGCCTGTTCAGGCGGAACCTGCTTGTAACCGTGCAGCATGGGCCCCAGCAGTTTGGTACCGCGCAAGCGATAGACAACGATTGCCAGCACATGCAGGGCGACCAGGATGTAAAGCAGGTCTTCTGCACGTCTATGCAGGCTGCTGATGTCATTGCTCACGCTGCTGCTGACCAGGCTGCGCAAGGGTCCGCTGAAGGCAATGTCATCGTTGCTGAACAGCCCGCTGACCGCCTGAAAACCGAACAGGCCGATCAGGGCAAACACCGACAGGGCGCCCAGGGGGTTGTGCCCCAGCCCCTGCCAGCGGCCGCGCAGATAGGCCAGCAAGCGCCCCGGTGTCGGGAAGAAGCTGATAAAGCGTGAGTGGGTCGAGCCCAGCACACCCCAGGCCAGACGGAAGCTGAGCAAGCCAATGATCGCCAGACCAAAGCGTTCATGCCAGACCATCCATTCCCCCTTGAACTGGATGGTGACCATGGCGCCGATGACACAGAGCACCAGCAACCAGTGAAACAGGCGTAACGGCAAATCCCAGACTTTGACCGGCATGGCAGACAGCTCCGAACTCGACAGCTTTACAGGCTAACGCCTGGTGCCCGAGGCGGCAAGATTGCCGCCTCTCAAGACCAGGATGAAAAATCCCTTGGCAAATGGTTTATATGTAAACTATATTTACTTCACATATAAAGTAACTGGCCAGCATCATGGACACACGGATTTTTTACCTGCTCAACAAGGCCCAGCATCGGGTCTTCAAGTTTGCCGACCAGCGCGCTGAGCAATCACTGGATATTTCGGTCACCCAACTGGGCGCCCTGCTGTTGATCAGTGGCAATGAAGGCTGCCTGCAGAAGGATCTTGCCCACAGCCTGCAGCTGAACAACTCGGCCCTGACCGGGCTGGCCAGCCGGATGGAAAGCAAAGGCTTGCTGGAACGGCGCGCCTGCTCCGACGACGGACGCGCTACCCGGCTATACCTGACGCCGCTGGGGCAGGAAAAGATCGACAAGGCGCGGCCGCAAATGGCGGCCCTGAATGCCAGTATGACCGCCGGTTTCAGCGCCGACGAAGTCCGCGTGATTCTGAAGTTCCTCAACCATTTGGTCGATGATTTCACCCTGGAAGGAGAGCTCGCATGAGTGCTCATCAGACGGCCCTGGCCGTGGCGCCAATGGAAGATGTGCAACTGACCACCCCGGGTGGCCACCGCCTCAGCGTGCGTGTATTCAGCGCCGACAAGCCCCGCTCCGTAGTCATCATTGCCGGCGCCATGGGCGTCAGCCAGCGTTCCTATGCCCGCTTTGCCGGGTTTCTGCAAGTGCAGGGTTTTACCGTTATCACCTTTGACTACTATGGCTCGGGCGATTCCCTGCACAGCCATCTGCGTGACTGCCCGGTGCAGGTCACTGAGTGGGGCAGCGAGGATTGTTCCGCCGTTATCCGCTATGCCCGTGAACGCTTTGCGGGCGAGCATCTGCAGTGGCTGGGTCATAGCGTGGGGGGGCAGTTGCTGGGCATGACGCCAGAGGTCAATCAGCTGGACCACGCCACCACCATTGCCTGTGGCAGCGGTTATTGGTGGCAGAACTCGCCACCCACCAAACGCGTCGCCTGGTTGCTGTGGTATCTGGTCGCCCCTGCCAGTCTGCGGCTGTGCGGGTATTTCCCCGGCAAGCGGCTGAATATGGTTGGTGATCTGCCGCCCAATGTCATGCGCCAGTGGCGGCGCTGGTGTCTGCATCCGGAATACGCAGTGGGTGCCGAGGGTGAGGCCGTGCGCGCGCAGTTTGCCAGCGTACAGGTGCCGATGAGTGCTATCGCCTTTACCGATGACGAGATGATGTCCGAGACCAACACGCTGTCACTGCACGGCTTTTATACCGGCACGCAGGTTAACCTGCAGCGCATCCATCCGGCGGATATCGGTGAAACGAAAATCGGCCACCTTGGCTGGTTCCGCGAGCAGTATCGCGACACCCTGTGGCAAGGCACTCTGTTACCCCTGTTGCGGGATCAGGCTCAGGCAAAGTAGTCCTGCATCCAGTCGAACAGCAGGTCAGAGGTGACGCCGCTCAACGCCATCTGCTTGAACTCCACACTGACCTCATCCTCAAGGGTGACAAACTGATAGAGCAGAAACCCGGGCTGCTGGTCATGCAGAATCAGCGTGATGCGACGGCGGGTTCGCATGCAGTCCAGGGTCACCACATCGGCGGGAATACCGCCATCACGCATGCTGCGGCGCACTTCGACAACCGGGTTGATGTGCTGGTGCGCAGCCTGAATGCGCGCATGGGCTTCACTGACCCTATCGGCAAGCGGTTCGAGGGGATCTGCAGACATGCGGTAGGGCTCCTGATCAATGGCAGGGTCGATGGTAGCAGATGCGGCCAGTCATGCATGTACCGAGGTCAACAGGCTATACGGCGGCCTTGAACATCAATAACCCTCCAGTCACGACCAGCAAGGCGTAAACGAGCTGGCGAAAGCGTTGTTCATTGAGCCGGTGATGCAAGAACTCACCCGTCCAGACGCCGATCACCAATAGCGGCAGATACCAGACCACCTTGTGAAGGCTGGGCAGCAGGCTGCCGTCGACCAGAAACAGCAGGGTCAGGCTGGTATTCAGGCTGAACCAGACG
>SKFV01000112.1 GCA_007117785.1 Pseudomonas sp. | reverse complement strand
GCGCAGCGAGCGAAGGAACAGCGGAGCGCAGCGAGCGAAGGAACAGCGGAGCGCAGCGACGCTGGGCCCGAAGGGCTGAGGCGCCACAGGCGCCGAATAATCCCTCTCTACAGCAAACATCTTTAAGGTCCATCATTTACAAAGGTGTTTGATCCGTTCCCCACAAAGTTCCCCACAACAAACATCCCACCTGAGGCCGTGCGCACCACCCGTTAACGATCTGTAGCGATTTAACGCCCGTCCACACCTTACAGCATATGTCCAGTTAGCTATGATCACAGTTTGATCGATCCACCTAAAAGCTTATGAACAGAATTGAACGCGTCAGACAAGCCGTCGAAGAGAACGTCAAAGGCATTGAAACCCTGCTGGCCATGCGTCTGCTGTTCCCGCCTGAGAACCCCGTGGTCACTATCGAACAGGAAATTTTTGACCTCTACGTTTACCCGGAACGGTTGGAGAGCAGCTACCGTGACGAATGGCAAGCGATTGCCGTCAAGGCCATTTACCAGCATGCCTTCCCGGATCAGGCAGAAAGCGATCAGAACAACCTGCAGCGTTATCTTGCACACCTGCACAATCTGGCCATTCCTCGCTGCCAGCAAGAGCACCCAAGACTTTTTCGGGCACTGGAAGAAATACGCGCCATTGCACAGGCAGGCAATACGCTGACCTTTCCTGACCCTCGTCGCAAGGCAATTGCACGCTTGATCTGGCCCAAGGATTTGTAGCCAATAGAGCTTCCCGCCTGAGACCTGGAAGCCCGGAATTTATTATCGAAACGTGACGGCATCGCAAATCACACATGCATCAATTGGCCATTGTCTGTAATCTCTGATTCTCTTTGCACAAAGAGATCACACTCATGACCGCCAAAGCACAATCTGCCGCAACGGCCAAGCCAGGGATTCTGGCTGACAATGACCCGGTAGTTACCGTCATTACCATCGGCTTCATCCTGCTGTTCGTCGGGGCCTCCATCGTCAACAGCGACTTCGTCGCCAGCATTATAGATATCGGCTTTACCTGGACGGCTGCTTACCTGGGATCCTTCTTTCAACTCTTGCTGTTACTGACCTTTTTTATTGCGGTTGGCACTGCGCTGAGCCGCGCAGGCTCGGCCCGGGTCGGTGATCTGGACAAACCGGAAATTGGCCGCTTCCGCTGGCTGTCGATGATCATGTGTACCTTGCTCGCGGGCGGTGGGGTCTTTTTTGCCGCGGGCGAGCCCGTCTATCATTTTGTGGTTACGCCCCCCGCTTTTCATACTGAAGCAGGTACGCCCGAGGCAGTGGCACCCGCCCTGGCGCAATCCTTCATGCACTGGGGTTTTCTGGCCTGGGCAGTGCTCGGATCGCTGACAGCACTGGTACTCAGCCACGCGCATTACGTCAAAGGCAAACCCCTGAAGCCACGTACCCTGCTCTATCCAGTGTTTGGCGAAAAAGTGATCAAGGGTAGCCTGGGCGGGGTTATCGATGCTTTCTGCGTGATTGCTGTGGTTGCAGGGACTGTAGGGCCCATTGGCTTTCTGGCGACCCAGATGAGCTTTGGTTTGCACCAGTTATTCGGCATTACTGACGGCTACACCACCCAACTGACCGTTCTCTTGATCCTTGCCGGCGTCTATATGACCTCTGCGATGACCGGGCTGCATAAAGGCATACAGCTGCTCAGCCGTTTCAATGTGCTGCTGGCCCTGGGGATTGCTGCGGTCATTCTGATCTTTGGCCCGACCCTGTTTCTGGTCAACACCTACACCCAGTCGATGGGCGAGTACGTCAGCTCCTTCTTCAGCATGGCGACCATGACCGCAGAAACCTCGCCCGACTGGTGGATGAAGTGGTGGACGGTGTTCTTCTTTGCCTGGTTTATCGGCTACACGCCCTTGATGGCGGTATTCGTTTCACGGATTTCACGCGGCCGCAGCGTGCGCGAGATGATTCTGGCGGTTGCCTTGCTGGCGCCCATTGCAACCACCATCTGGTTCACCCTGCTCGGTGGGTCGGGCATCTACCACCAGTTGGCCGGTACCTTTGACCTCACCGAACCGCTGAACAACTTCCGCTTTGATGTCGCCACACTTACCGTAGCTCAGGCGCTACCCGGTGGCACCTGGATGGCCGCCGCGATTCTGTTACTGACCACCATTTTTGTCGCCACCACCGGCGACTCCATGAGTTACTCGATTGCCATGGTCAGCGCCGGCCATGATGAACCCAGCCCATGGGTCCGCGTATTCTGGGGTGGTGCGATGGCAATGATGGCCGCCATCCTGCTGTATATGGGAGCAGGTCAGATCGGCGTGTTGCAGCAGTTCATCGTGATTACCGCGATCCCGGTATCCCTGATCATCCTACCCTCACTCTGGACCGGCCCCAAAGCCGCCATGGCTATGGCGCGTGAACAAGGGATCGCCTAGTCATGCCTGACCGGCGCGGCAGCCAGCCCGAGCTGCTGCCACGCCCTCATCCAGACCAGGCCTTCATTTGCAAGGCCAAGCGGCTTGTACTCCGCCGCAAGCCAGCCCTTATAATCCAATGCCCGCAGCAATCCGGCCAATTCGGCAAAATTCACCGCCCCGGTTCCCGGCTCATGCCGCCCCGGGCAATCAGCAAACTGGATATGCCCGATGTAGCCCTGTAAACGATTGAGCGCCAGAGCAATATCCTCGTGCATACGAGCCAGGTGATACAGATCGACCTGAGCACGGACGTTGGCATGCCCTGCACGCTGCAGCATATGCAACAGGGAGTCAGAGCCGTCGAGCAGGAAGCCCGGCATGTCGTAGCTATTGATCGCCTCGCACACCACGCCAATGCCCAGATCAGCAAAAGCACTACCCGCCTGACAGAGGTGCACTGCCAATATCTCAAGCGCCTGTTCACGCTCTACGCCGGCGGCCAAGCGACCAGGCAACACATTGATCTGCAACGGTCGGGCAACCTCGGCATAGCGCAGAGCCTGCTCCAGCGCGCGGGCAAAATCGGCTTCTCGACCCGGAACAGCAGCAAGCCCGGGGCCGCCCTCGAGCAGGTCGGCGGCCGCAAGATTGATCAATACCAGCGGCAGTTGATTGCGTTGCAATTCACGCTGTAAATCAGTTGCCGGCAGATCATAGGGGAACTGGATTTCCACGCCGGAAAAGCCGGCATTGCGCGCCAGCCTGATTCGGTCGATCAGCCCGGCCTCGGTAAACAGCATGGACAGATTGGCAGCCAGGGGCCAGCTCATGGGCTTTGCTCCACTGTAGTTTCAGACTTGGCCGCTCAAGCCGGTCGTTCCTGCACCAATACCCAGGGTCGAATAACCACAGCCCACAAGGTGTCCGGATTGCGTTCATTCCAGTCCAGCGCCTGGGCGTCGTCGACCTGACATAGTTGATCAGTATCCATCCACTCTTTGACCTGAACGCCATCGTCACGCGTCAACGCCTCGGCAACGGCCACCAGATCCAGCTCGGTGCTGACCTGCCACAACTGGCCACGGGCAAAATGTGGTGCCAGTGCGGACCATTCGATCGGGGCGGTAGCACCCAGTATGGCGGCATAAGCTTCACTTACAGATTCACTCACAACGGACTCCTGCACTCCAACAATTCGGTAGTGGCTATTGTACCTATCGACGATCAAGAAACCTCATAAAACCCGGAGAACAGCTGAAAACGCAGGCGAGGCCGGCGCAGCAAGGCAGGTAATGTTTGGGTTTTCTGATGCCGACGAGCGGCAGATGATGGCACGGTGCAGCCGTAGTCTACTCCCGCCTTCAATGCTATGCTCCGCAGGTCGGCTATCAGCCGGCCACAGTAGGTAGTACCACACTGGGGTTTTTGCTGTGCACAACAACACAAATTTGATATCAAGACTGCCAAGACCATGACTAGATTAGCCCCTTTTGCCCTCGCCTTGTCTTTTACCGCCTTGATTGGTTGTGCCACCCCGCCGCCGCCACCGCCGCCTGAACCGACCTATTCCTGGGCTGATAGCCGAGAACAACGTTTGAGCAAGCTGGCTAGCGAGCAAGGCTATGAACTCGAGCGCGAAGGCGAGACGCTACGTCTGATCATTCCGGTGGATGGCAACTTCCACCCTAAGCGCACCCTGTTGCAACCCTCTGGCCTGGTGCCTTTGAGCAAGGTCGCCCAGGCCCTGCGGCATGATGGTGAAAGCCAATACGCCGTGGTAGGCCACAGTGACACCGAAGGTGATAGCGAGACCAACCGCCAATTGAGCCTGGAACGCGCTCAAGCCGTCGCCAGTGTATTGATGCTTGGCGGCGTCAGCAGCCAGCGCATGCGACTGCACAGTATGGGCGAATTCGAGCCGCGGGCGGACAACGGCACCGACACAGGTCGCGCACTGAACCGTCGTGTGGAGATTGTGCTGCAACCCTACCCGACCAAAGTCGCCTTCGCCGACTGAGGTTATTGTTGCCAGGGCTGGTTGCGCGTTCGTCGTGAACGTCGCAACCGCTGCTGCATCGCGGCCTTGGCCAGCATGTGCGCACTCACTGGCGCCGTAATAAACAGGAACAGGGTAATCAACAGCTCATGCAGGCTGATACCATCTCCCTGTGAACTGAAAAATACCATTGATCCCACGACCAAGGCCCCCACGCCAAGCGTGGT
>SKFV01000229.1 GCA_007117785.1 Pseudomonas sp. | reverse complement strand
GCCATAAGGCCTTTTGTGCCGGTGGCGATATCCGTGCGCTATATGACAGCTTCCATGCGGGTGAGCATGGGCATTTTGATTTTCTCGAAGAGGAGTACGTCCTCGATCAGTTTATTCACCACTACCCGAAACCGGTCATCGGCCTGCTGGATGGCTTTGTACTCGGCGGCGGCATGGGCCTGGCCCAGGGTTGCTCGCACCGACTGGTCACCGAGCGCGCCCGGCTGGGCATGCCGGAAGTGGCGATCGGGTATTTCCCGGATGTCTGCGCCAGCTATTTTCTTTCGCGCTTACCCGGCCGCCTGGGTGAATACCTGGCAGTAACCGGGGTTCACCTGTCACCAGCCGATGCGCTCTATGCCGGGCTAGCTGACCATAATGTGCGCCATGCCGACCTGGACGGGCTGGTTGACCGCTTGCAAAAGCAGGACTGGGGCGACGATGCCTTTGCCGAGCTGAACTCACTGCTTGCTGACGTTGTGCAGCAACCGGACGATGCTGCCCTGCCCCGCTGGCGGTCAGCGATTGACCGGCATTTCTCCGCGACGGATGTACCCTCTGTTATTGCCAGCCTGCAAGACGTGACAGCACCGGAAGAAGCAGCCTGGGCACAAGAGCTGGTAGACCTGTTGCATACCCGCTCGCCGATTGCCATGGCCGTCAGTCTGGAGCTGATTCGCCGGGGTCGCGGGCATAGTCTGGCCTATTGCGCTGAGCTGGAAATGCACCTGATTCGCCAGTGGTTTACCAAGGGTGATTTTATTGAAGGCGTACGGGCACTGATTGTCGACAAGGATAAGCAGCCGCGCTGGAACCCGCCGCAGCTGGAGCTGCTGGAGGCTGACAAGGTTGCAGCGTTCTTTACCGAAGCGCCGGAGGCCCGATGAAACCGGAAGATTTGCAGTTACTGGTCACCCGCACCATGCCCTACGGCAAGTACAGTGGCCGACTCATCGCTGACTTGCCCGGCAATTACCTGGGCTGGTTTGCCCGGGAAGGCTTTCCGCAAGGCGAAATCGGCCGACTGCTGGCCCTGATGCACGAGATTGATCACAACGGGCTGAATGCGTTGTTGGAGCCGTTGCGGATCAAACCCCGGGCGCCGCGTTAGGCACTGCTGGCACGATATATCGTGCCACTTTCGCAAAGATCACTACCGTGCAAAACAATCATGATCTGCTGATTTTCTATCCCGGCGTAGGGTCACGGCATGCCGTGACCGAGCGGTCTTGACCTCGGCACAACATACCCAGCACCTTGCACTAGCCGCTCCAAAGATTGCTCAAAAAGCCGTCTATCAAAGCACGACCACACCCACTTATGAACCATCAACAACGCCGGTGTTACCCCTTTAACCCGTCACCCCTACGGGGTAGGCTGAGTGGATAACAACCACTACCGAGGAGTACCCGGGCCCATGTTTGATCGCCATTACGCCGTTTGGCCGGAACAAGTGCCACATTTTCTCGACCTGCCGAAAACCAGCCTGTACAGCAACCTGACGGTATCCGCCCTGCGTTACCCGGATCACCCGGCGATCATCTATTACGGCAGTCGCCTGAGCTACCGCGATCTGGATATTCAGGCCACGGCATTGGCCGGGTACCTGCAGGCAGCCGGTGTGCAGGCGGGTGACCGGGTGCTGCTATACATGCAGAACAGCCCGCAGTTTGTGATTGGTTTTTACGCTATTCTGCGTGCCAATGCGGTGGTGGTGCCGGTCAATCCGATGAACCGCAAGGCCGAGCTGGAATATCTGATTGACGATACCGAAGCCAGCGTCTCGCTGTGTGGCCTCGAGCTATTGGACAATATCGCCCCGCTGGTCGGTTACGGCAGTCTGAAAGAAGTGATCTGCAGCGCCTACTCCGAATACTTGAGTGAAAAAACCACGCTGGATTTGCCCGAGTCCGTGCAGCTGCCGGCGCACATCCCCGAACAGGACGGCATAACCCCCTGGCAGGATGCGCTGCGGGCGCGGCATGAACCCGGCCCGCTGACAGCCGGCCCTGATGACCTCTGCGTGATTCCCTACAGTTCCGGCACCACCGGCAACCCTAAAGGCTGCGTGCATACTCACCACAGTGTGATGGCGACGGCGGTGTATTGCTCGGTCTGGGGCAATGCGCAGCACGATACCGTGCAACTGGTCTCGGTGCCCATGTTCCATGTTACCGGCATGCAGGTGTGCATGAATGCAAGTATCTATATTGGCGGTACCCAGGTGGTGATGACGCGCTGGGATCGCAAAACCGCGGCAGAGCTGATCGAGCAGGAGCAGATCACCAGCTGGCGCAATATCTCGACCATGGTGATTGACCTGTTGTCTGACCCGAATATTGACCAATACAACCTCAGCAGTCTGGCGGCAATTGGCGGCGGTGGCGCGGCCATGCCCAAAGCGGTGGCCGAGAAGCTGATGGCCAAAACCGGACTGGAATATGCCGAAGGCTATGGTCTGTCGGAAACCATCAGTGCTACGCACATGAACCCTTACCACGCGCCCAAGTCCCAGTGCCTGGGCATCCCGATTATCGGAGTAGATTCACGGGTGGTGGATGTGGACAGCCTGAAAGAGCTCGGACCGAATCAGACCGGTGAGATTGTGCTGCGCGGTGAGCAGTTGTTCCAGGGCTACTGGCGCCGGCCGGAAGCGACTGCTGAAGCATTTATCAAACTGGATGGTGAGCAGTTTTTCCGTACCGGGGATCTGGGTTATTACGATGATGAGGGCTATTTCTTCCTCGTCGACCGCGTCAAGCGCATGATCAATGCTGCCGGGTTCAAGGTCTGGCCCGCCGAAGTGGAAGCGCTGCTGTTCGGCCACCCGGCGATTCAGGAAGCTTGTGTTATTTCCAGCCCGGACCAGCGCCGGGGTGAGACCGCCAAGGCGGTAATTGTATTGGCCCAGGGCAAGCAGGCATCCGCGGACGAGATTATGGCCTGGTGTCAGGAAAACATGTCCGCCTACAAATGCCCGAAGCAGATCGCCTTTGTGGATGCCCTGCCCAAGTCACCTACCGGCAAGGTGTTGTGGCGAGCTTTGCAAGAAGAGGAATGGGCCAACGCCTGACCTGTCACACGGATGCAATGGCCAACTGCAAAAATTAGGGACAGACCCTATTTAAAGTTTGGCCATGACCGATTCCGAGGCACTGATCCAGCGCAACCTACCTGAACATCTGGAACTGGAAACCCTGTTGCGTATGGGGGCCCGCCACCTGCGCTATCAAACCGTGCAGAGTGTCGATATTGACGGTATCAGCATTCCGATCCGGGTGATCGAGCTGGGCAGCCGTGCGCCGCGTGCACCGGTGATTGGTTTCTTTGGTGGTGTGCATGGCGTGGAACGCATCGGTACCCAGGTGCTGCTGTCCTGGTTGCACAGCCTGATCCATCGGCTGGACTGGGATGACTCACTGCGCCAGCAGCTGGAACGGGTGCGTCTGGTATTTATGCCGATGATCAACCCGGGCGGTATCTGGCACCATAGCCGCAGTAATCTGGCCGGGGTGGACCTGATGCGCAACGCACCGGTAGATGCCATGGGGCCAACGCCCTGGCTGGTCAGCGGGCACCGCATCAGCAGCCGTTTGCCCTGGTACCGGGGCAAGCGTGATGAGCCGATGCAGCCTGAAGCCCAGGCGCTGGTCAACACGGTCAGGCAGCGTTTGCTGAATGTGCCCTTCGCGATCAGCGTGGATTGCCATAGCGGTTTTGGCCGGCGGGACCGGCTCTGGTGCAGTTATGCGCGCAGCCATAAACCCATTGACCATATTGCTGAAGTACTGGCGTTGAAGCGGTTGTTTCATAACACCTACCCGCACCATCACCCCTACATCATCGAGCCGCAATCCATCCATTACACCACCCACGGTGATCTCTGGGACTTTCTCTACGATGAGTCGCGTGAGCGCTATGCAGAGCATATCTTTCTGCCCTTTACTCTGGAGATGGGCTCCTGGCTCTGGGTGCGCAAGAACCCGCGCCAGCTGTTTGATTACTTCGGCATCTTCAACCCGGTGATCGGGCATCGCAAACGCCGGGTGTTGCGCCAGCATTTGCCGCTGTTCGAGTTTCTGACGGCAGCCACGCAATGCTGGGATAACTGGGTGCCGGGGCCGCTGCAGCGGGAACAGTTGGCGCAGGAGGCGTTGAAGGAGTGGTTTGGGTAGCAGGGCTTTCGGGAATGTCTTGCTTCTGTTTGTTAGTAGAGGGCGCTGGACGACGGGGACGTCGTCCTTCCCGGAAAGGCCCCGCGGCACTGGGGTTGCCTTACCCTGGGAATGTCGAGCGTCTGCTCGACAGCAGAGGCCGCTGGACGACGGGGACGTCGTCCTTCCCGGGTGGTTACGTGTGGGTTCCCGGGAGTGTCGAGCTCCTGCTCGACAAGCTCTCTTAACAGCAACTCATTATTTGACCTTGGGGTTAGCACTCGACCAGCGCCAATCCTCAGCGCTTTGGCATAGTCCGGCTTTCACCGGGTTCTGATGAACGTACTCCAGCGCCGTCTGCAGATGCCCGGGGTTGCGTATATACCTGTCCCAATATCCTCGCATCCATAAGCCCCCAGCAGGTATCGCCAGTCCCAACTCTGCGGCCCGGTTCAGTGTCCAGCGGGCAGTGTGTGACTTCCAGTTTTGC
>SKFV01000334.1 GCA_007117785.1 Pseudomonas sp. | reverse complement strand
GCTGCAGAAGACCGAATCGCGTTGCTCAATGGTTTGCGAGAAGCCTTTTCATCGCGACACCTGTTTCTGTGTTACCAGCCCCAGATCGCTCTGTTATCCGGTCGGCTAGTGGGCGCTGAAGCTCTTCTGCGCTGGCGGAATGCGGCCGGGGAGTTTATTCCGCCAGATCAATTTATTCCGCTGGCTGAGCAGTCCGGGATCATTATTCCGATTGGCACCTGGGTTCTGAGAACCGCTTGCATGCATACGCGTCAACTCATAGATGCGGGTCACAAAGACTTTCGCATGGCAGTCAATGTGTCCCACGCTCAGCTGCGAGATCCTGGTTTTATTGCCCAGTTGGCCGAAGTTCTTAAAGAAACCGGCGTGCCAGGCCGCAACCTGGAGATTGAGCTGACTGAATCCATTGCGATTGACGACATGGATTTTATTAACGGTTTGTTGGCTTCCATGCATGAACTGGGTGTAAGTGTGGCTCTTGACGACTTTGGTACGGGTTACTCGTCTTTAAGTCTATTGAACAGATTAGGTGTGGACCGATTGAAAATTGATCGGGCATTCGTCTCCAACCTGCTTGATGATGGACTGGATAGCCAGTTGGCAAGGGTAATGGTTCACTTGGCAAAGGATTTCAGCCTGGCGAGCATTGCGGAAGGTATTGAAAGCACAGATCAAATGGCCGCATTGGCCGCGATGGGGTGCGAGGAGGGGCAGGGTTACCATATTGCCCGACCCATGGAGTTTGCCGCTTTGCAATCCTGGATACAGTCCTATGCTGCCGAATGACGAAGGTGTGTTACATCGGTTTGTGCGGCGGATCAGAGACGCTTTCTGGCTGATACTGGGCTGTGGTTTATTGCTGGGCTGCCAGCCGGCCAGTCAATCAATAACTATTGGTGCCTTGAATTATCTCTCTCAGCTTGATCCTGCTTTGCACGGGCTTGAGGCGGGCCTGATTGCACAGGGCTATGGTGCTGAGCTGAATATTATTTACGCCGGTAATGTAGGACAAAGTCTGACATTGCTCGAGGCTGAGGCCCAGCGTTTATTGGACGAGGGCGCGGACGTACTGTTTACCATGGGCACAGTCCCTACATTGGCTGCAAGGAATGTGATTGCAGCCAGTGGCAGGCAGGTGCCCGTGGTATTTGCACCCATGATCAACCCGGTATCAGAAGGGTTTGTCTACAGTCTTGCTGAACCAGGAACCGGTATCACGGGTGTCCACAACGCGAATCTGGTTGGCAAGAGCGTAGAGTGGTTGCAGATGATCCTGCCGGAAACCCGCCATATTGTGACCTTTTATCACCCTGAAGACATCATCTCGGAAAGCCTGCTGGCCAGTTTCCATGATTTGGCTCTGGGTGACCTGACGTTTGAACCCGTTGCGGTCAGCACTCCTGTTGAGGCTATGCAGCTGCTCGGTGGCATCAGTCGCGATGCAACCTTGTTGATGATGCCGACTCCTCGGCTTGGGGGCCTGCAATCTGTTCAGGAAGCCGCGTTGGCAATGGGTATTCCGGTTTTTGGTTATAACGTTCCGGTCGAGCACACCGTTGCTACATTTACTGTTGACTGGTTCGAGCAGGGAGAACAGGCCAGTTATTTGTTAGGGCGGATTCTGAGTGGTGCTGATCCGGCTCTGGTATCGGTCGAAGCCGCTGAAAGCCGCTTACTGATCAATCAGGGCATCGCGCAGAGAAACCATATCGTGATTGATCATCGCTGGCTGGCGCTGGCGCATGAGATTGCCTGGTGAGCTGATGTTCTCATTCCGCCGTTTGCAGCAGGAGCTGACTCTTTCGCTCATCATGTTAACGCTGGTTATCCTTCTGGTGCTTGGGGTGGCTGGTGTCTGGATCATTCTACAAAGCCAGCAGCTACTGATCCGTTCGACTCAGGAACAGGTCGCCCAACGGGTCAGTCAGGAAGTCGATCATCTGATCAGTACGTCGACCAGAGATGTTCGGTTGATGAAGAGACTGACGGGGTTTGATCGGCGACCTCTGGCTGAACAGCAGCAATTGCTGTTTGATTTTGTGCATGGCCAAGATGGCTTTGATTACCTGGCACTTTACGGCAGGAATGGCGACCTGCAGTACAAGGTTCATCGGCAGCTTCCCCGGCAAAATATTGTTTTACCCGCTACTGAGCACCAGGTTGCTTTGAACAGCGTGCTGGATACAGGCAGCCACTATTATGGCGGCCTGACCTATGACTCGCTCAGTGGCGAGCCTGGCTTGTTGCTTGCTATTCCGGTGGCAAGCCTGGAGGACGGTTTGTTGGAGCAGGTGATTGTTGGCTCGTTACGCTTTCGCTCGCTTTGGCAGATCATGGCCAGAGAGGCGCGCGAAACCGGACGTGAGGTATTTCTGGTCACAAATGATCATCGTGTTATCGCTCACCCGAACCCGAGCATGGTGCTGTCGCGTCGTGAATTTACTCCGGATCAGGCGAGCAAAGGAATTGGCCTTGCAGGTGCTACGGCCATTATTGCGGAAGCGCCTTTGCTGCTTGGGGATCGTCAGTATCGGGTGGTTGCTGAGCAGCCGATGGTCAGTATCATGCAGGCCGCAAAGACCTACGCTGTGGTTCTATTGCTTGCCCTGGTGTTGGCTTTCTCTGCTGCGGTAGCTCTGGGTTATTGGCTTAGTCGCCGAATTACTCACCCGCTGGATCAATTGGTTGCCGGTGCCCGGCAAATGGCGTCTGGCGATCTGAATACTCAAATAGAAGTCTCGGGGCACAATGAGCTGGCCTTGTTGGGCCGGCAATTCAATAGCATGTGCGAGCAGTTACGCGATCTGATTACCCAACTGCGTGATAATGCGAACGAGTTGGAAATCGAAATTGACTGTCGTCGGTCAGCTGAGCTGTCGCTGAAAGAACTCAATCGCGAACTGGAACAGCGCGTCGAGGAGCGAACGCGCCAGCTTAGTGACAGTTTGCGTGATCTCGAGATGGCGCAGGCCACCCTGGTTCAAAGCGAGAAGCTTGCCGGGCTGGGCGCTCTGGTCGCCGGCATTGCGCATGAACTGAATACGCCGATTGGTAATGCTTTGATGATGGCGAGCACCTTGCAGGCTCGCTCAACTGAATTGATGGCGAAGGCACATCACGGATTGCGTCGTTCAGATCTGGACAGTTATCTATCGCTGGTTGTGGAGGGCTGCGAGATCCTTAATGCCAGTCTGAGTCAGAGCACGCGTTTGATTGCCAGTTTTAAGCAAGTAGCGGTTGATCAGACCAGTTATCAGCGCCGGCACTTTTCGCTGGCTGAGGTGGTTGAGGAAATCGTGCTCAGTATGGCGCCGGCAATCCGCCACCAGCAGCTTCGGGTGCATCAGCAGCTCGACGGTGAGGTTCAGTTAGATAGTTTTCCCGGACCACTCGGACAGATTCTGCTGAACCTGATCAACAATGCCATGGTGCATGCCTTTGACGGTGAAGCCGGCGACTTCTGGATTACTGCTAGCGTCAGCGGTGACAGTTTGCTCCTGGAGGCGCGGGATAACGGGAAGGGTATACCGCCCGCTGATATCAGCAAGATTTTTGATCCTTTTTTCACCTCGCGCCTGGGGCAAGGTAGTTCTGGCCTGGGGCTGAATATTGTCTACAACCTGGTCAAGGGCTTGCTGGGTGGAGAGATTACAGTGAGCAGTGCACAAGGTCAGGGGACATGCTTCACGCTGCAGATACCCTTGGTTGCACCGGTGGCAGTTGAGCCTCCGCAATAAGCACGTAAAGTATTTCTAGAGCGGTATTACGCGTCAATAATAAAGGTTAAGACCATTTTGTTGTCCTTTCGCGCCAGGCGAGACAGCTCACTTAAAGGTAGTTCGAGGTAGCTGCGTGAATCACGGAGCCAGCGCTCAAGGTGATTTGTGCGCTGTTCTTCGCCGTTTGCTGGTTGTTTGCCGGCCATGATAGAAACCTCCCTGCTGTGAGTCGCCCACTGCCTGGGTCAGACATGGTTAAATACTGATTTAGTGTATAATGAAGCCAATCAATCATCAATACTGATTTAGTATTCAATATGGAGCAGGCATGCTGAGAATCAGCAAAATGTCAGATTATGCGGTAGTTCTCGTGAGCAAGATGGCTGGTACATCTGAGCGACTGACGCTGGACGATCTGGTCACGGCAACTGCGGTGCCGTTGGCGTCAGTACGCAAGCTAATGCGTTTGCTTACTTTGGCGGGGATTTGTGTCGGCAAGAAAGGTGCTGGTGGCGGTTACTGCTTACAGCGTTCGGCTTCTGATATCAGTGTGCTTGAGGTGCTCGAAGCCGTTGATGGTGAGTTGGCGCTAACCCAGTGTGCCCAGCAGGGTGATTGCGAGTGTTCTCTGCAGCCACATTGCGAGGTCAAGCACAGTTGGCAGGTGATCAACGGTGTAATTCGTAGAACGCTGTCGCAACTGAGTATCGCTGACCTGAGTCAGTCGGCGCACGATGGTGGTCAGCAGTTGGTGCACTTGTTAGCCACCGATCGCAGCTTAATGATCCATCAGGACCTGAATTAAATCAGCCCCAGATAACTCCTTTTCTGGAAGGCCGAGTTCCACCTCGGCCAGCGGTGCTGGGTTGTCGAGCGGATGCTCGCCACCATGCTCATTATCCCAACCGCTGCCATAGCCATTTCTCGCCCTCTATCACCAGAAACACCCCAACCCCGACG
>SKFV01000124.1 GCA_007117785.1 Pseudomonas sp. | reverse complement strand
TGTTTGTGGACGGCAACCGGGGTCTGGATCGTTCCCAGCAGTGGGTTTTCCGTCGTTACTACATGAAAGGCCGTCTGGGCGTAGATAATCCGGTCGAGGGTGATGGCAGCCTGCTGAGCAAGACCCTCCTCTATGCAACCTTCCCGAATGATATCCGTGGTCTGGGACTGTATACCCAGCGCTATGACTCGCCACAGCTGGAAGACTCCTGGGTTTACCTGCGTTCGGTGCGTCGCACTCGCCGGCTATCGGGGGGCGCCTGGATGGACCCGATTGGTGGCACGGATCAGTTGAATGATGATATCGAGATCTTCAACGCCCACCCAACCTGGTACCCCGAGTACCGCCTGCTGGGCAAGCGGACTTTGTTGGTAGTTGCCAACAGCACAACCCGCGCCTGGGATGAGTCTGCTTCAGGTAACGCCCAATACCCGGTGGTTGATCTGGACAACGCCCCATACTGGAACCCGGTTGATGGCTGGGAGCCACGCGAAGTATGGGTCATCGAAGCGGTCACGCCGCCAGAGCATCCTTACAGCAAGAAAGTCATGTATATGGATACCAAGTTTCCTCGTTTCTACATGGCTGAAGCCTATGATCGCCGTGGCGATTTCTGGAAATGGATGAACTACCACCTCAAGACCATTACTACCGAAGACGGCGATACCGGGATCATCTCGGCCGCTGGTTTCACCATCGACTATCAGCGCCGTCACGGCACCGTGTTCCTCTCGAATGAAAACTGGAAGCTGAATACGCCCGGTGTGAACGGTAATGACATCAACCTTCGTGAGCTGGAACGCGCAGCCCGTTAACCGCAGTGCTGGCTGCCAACATGGGTTGGCAGCCAGCTGGATACGAATACAGTGAATATGGGGAGTTGTCATGAGCTACCGTCTGGGTGTTGATGTCGGTGGTACCTTTACTGACTTGTTGTTGATCAATGATGGGACGGGTGAAAACTTTACCGCCAAGGTACCCTCGACCCCCAAAGACCCGTCAGAAGCGGTACTGAACGGTATTGAAAAAATTTGTCGGACGTCCGGGGTCAGCCCGCGCGACATCCGTTATGTGATGCATGGCACCACAGTGGCGACCAATGCCATTTTGACTCGGCGTGGTGCCAAGGTGGGGCTGGTGACCACCGCTGGGTACAAGCAGGTGCTGCACATCGCTCGCTCGTTTGTCCCGGGTGGCCTGGGTGGATGGGTGACCTTTCAGAAGCGGGAATTGCTGGCACCGCTGGAGTTGACGATCGAAGCATCGGAACGCATTGGTGCCGATGGCGCGGTAGTTACACCGCTGGATGTGCCAGCCATGCGTCAGGCCTTGCAGGTACTTAAAGCCAAGGGTATCGAGGCACTTACGATCAGTCTGATCAATGCCTATGCCAATGATGTGCATGAACAAGCCATACTAAGCATTGCCCAAGAAGTGATGCCGGAGATTCCGGTGTCCCTGTCATCCGTGGTAGTACCGGAAATGCAGGAATATGAACGTACCGAAACCACGGTAGTGAACAGTTATGTCCGGCCTGAAGTGGCCAATTATCTCAGCCATTTGCAGGAAGAACTGACTGCGCGTTTGCACCCCGAAGTGCAGCTGTCGATCCTGCGTTCAGATGGCGGCCTGGCTACCAGCCAGTCTGCATCGGATACACCGGTCAATCTGTTGCTGTCCGGCCCGGCCGGCGGTGTTGCCGGCGCCATCTGGTTCTGCTCGCGGGCAGGCTTTGACAAGGTGCTGACTTTCGATGTGGGTGGAACCTCGACCGATGTGGCGCTGATTGAGAATAACAGTGCACGTATTCGTCGTGAAACCAGCGTGGGTGATGTTGCTGTTAGGGCGCCTTCGGTGGATGTACGAACTGTGGGTGCCGGCGGCGGTTCGATTGCCTTTGTCCCCGAGTTGACCCGCGCCCTGCGTGTAGGTCCTGCCAGTGCGGGTGCCGTGCCTGGCCCTGCAGCCTATGATCGCGGCGGTGATCAGGCCACAGTCACCGATGCCAACGTGGTGTTGGGGTATCTGCCGGCCAGTCAGAAGCTCGGTGGCGACATGGTTGTGCGTAAGGATCTGGCTACCGCGGCGGTGCAGAAAGTGGCTGATGCCATGGGCATTGACTTGTATGCCGCGGCTGAAGGCATTACCCGGATAGCCAACGAACACATGTTTGGTGCTTTGCGCTTGATCTCGGTTGAGCAGGGTTATGATCCACGAGATTTTGCCCTCTGTGGCTTTGGTGGTGCTGGTCCTTTGCATGCTAATGCTTTGGGGGTGTTGATGAACGCCTGGCCGGTCATTGTGCCGCCGGGTCCGGGAGTGTTATGCGCCTATGGTGATGCCACCACTCGGGTAAAGGACGAAGCCTCGCGCTCTCTGATCAAGCGTTTCAAAGACCTGCAAGCTGATCAGGTTGCGGCCATGTTCCGCCAGTTGGCGGAAATGGTTCAAAGTTCATTGGCTGAGCAGGACATTCCAGCAGAACTGCAACAACTCAATTTTGAGGCGGATGTTCGCTATCAAGGCCAGGCATTGCTGCTTACTTTGCCGGTTGATCTGGAAAACTTTGCCCAGGATGGCCTGGAAAAACTCGGTGATGCCTTCCATGCCGAGCATGAGCAGCTGTTTACCTTTGCTCTCGAGGAAGATCACGAGTTGGTCAACCTGCGTGCAATTGCCCGTTCACCGCGGCCGAATATTGTGGAACGGGAATGGGCAGCCAGTGGCAGTAGCCTTGAAGCGGCCGTCATCGATCAGGCTCCTATCTACTATCAGGGCGAGCACTATCAGGCAACGCTTTACCAACGCGAAAAATTGAGCCCGGGTCACGTTATTCCAGGTCCGGCCATCGTGATGGAAATGGATTCGACCACCGTTATCTTCCCGGGCTTCAACGCCACGGTTGATAGCGTGGGCAATCTGTTGATCAACCCCGTTTCTGCCAGTCAGGAGTAACCGCATGCCTGCGCAACTGATTCAACCTAATAGCGAAGCAATCAAGCGGGTCGATGTTGATACGGTGACCCTAGATATTATTGAAAACGCCATGGGCAATGCCCGCAATGAAATGGATGCTGTCTTGATCCGCACGGCCATGAGTCCGGGCATCCGCGAGCAGGGCGACGCCTTTCCGATGATCGCCAACCATGAAGGCAAGATGGTCGTGGGCCAGTTTGGCTCCTTCATTTACGGCTTTCTGGAGGCCTATAACGGCACCGTCGAGGAGGGCGATATCTTCCTCACCAACGACCCTTACATGTGCAACGGTGCCGTCAGTCACTTGCCCGACTGGTTGGTGCTGGTGCCAATCTTCAAGGACGGACGCATCATCAACTGGTCAGCCATGTTCGGTCATATGTCGGATGTTGGCGGCAAGGTTCCGGGAAGTCTGCCCACTGATGCCCGCTCGATCCACGAGGAAGGCATTCGCATTCCACCCATCAAGATTTACAAGCAGGGTGAACTGAACAGCGATGTGCTGGATGTCATTTTGCATAACGTGCGTATGCCGCGCTGGAACCGTTCCGACCTGAACGCCATCATTGCCGCCTGCCGCACCGCCGGCAAACGCTGCGTGGAGCTGGCCGAGCGTTTTGGTGATGATGTCTTTGCCAGTGCGCTGGGCATGATGCTGGACCGCAACCATACCGCGATGCGCGAAATCATTCGCATGGTGGTACCGGAAACCAAGCGCAGCTTTGAAGATTACATCTGTGACGATGGTGTTGGTCTAGGGCCTTATACCTTGCGCTGCACCCTGTGGCGTGAAGGTGACAAAGCCATCTTCGACTTTGCCGGTACCGACCCGCAAGCACCCTCATCGGTGAACTTTTACGTTAACGAAGAAATGTTCAAGATGTTCTTCGGCGCTTTTATTATCAACCTGTTTGATCCCTCGATTCTGTTCAACGATGGATTCTATGACCTGGTGGATGTGCGTATTCCGGAAGGTTCCATCCTCAAGCCCAAGGAGCCGGCCGCGCTGTCATGCCGAACCCATTTGCTTGGACGGATTTTCGACATCATGGGTGGGCTGCTTGGTCAGGGAACGCCCGATGCCATGAGTGCTGCCGGGTTCTCTGACTCACCACATTTCATGTATTCCGGTTATGACGCCAAAGGCGAGTGGTTCCAGCTGTTTCAGATTGGCTTCGGCGGTATTCCGGGTCGCCCGGTGGGTGATGGTCCGGATGGTCATTCGCTGTGGCCGGGCTTTACCAATGTGCCCAATGAGTTTATCGAGGCTTACTTTCCGCTACGGGTAGAAGTCTATGAAACCATTACCGACTCCGGAGGTGCCGGCTTGCACCGTGGCGGCAATGGCCTGCGTTCGTCCTATCGATTGCTGGCCGACGGTCAGGTGTCGATTCACGATGACCGCTGGCTGACTTATCCCTGGGGTGTCAGTGGTGGTGAACCGGGGCAACGCAGTCGCAAGGAGCTGATCCGGGTAGACGGTACGCGCGAGATTCTGCCGTCCAAATGTGACCGTGTACAGGTGAAAAAGGGTGACCTGATCGTCTTTGATACCTGGGGTGGCGGTGGCTGGGGTGATGCCCTGGCGCGCGATCCGCAACTGGTCTTGGTGGATATTCAGAAAGGCCTGGTATCGGTAGAAGGGGCGCGCCGCTACGGGGTGGTGGTTGAGAACGGTGAGATCAATGCCGCGGCTACCGAGTCCTTGCGCGCCGAGTTGCGCAC
>SKFV01000158.1 GCA_007117785.1 Pseudomonas sp. | reverse complement strand
GAGTGTCTGCACGATGCGGTACAGCGCCGAGACGCTTACGCCGAGGGCGTCGGCCATGTCCTGGGTGCTCAGCTGGCGCTGGCCGGCATGGAACAGCTCGAGTATTTGCAGCCCGCGCTCGAGCGCGGGTACCCGGTAGTCGTTGGCGGTTGTCATGCCCTCTCCTGTTGTTATGCTTGGGAGACACTGATTAGTCTGGCTCCGTGCGTGAGCCCGATTGTCGCTGACCGGTTCTGGACACGCCGTGAACCCGTCCCTGGGGGCTCGTAGATGCTCGCAGAAAATTGCTCCTGCATTTTCTGTGCTTCCGCCATGCCTGGCGGTCGCCTGGCATCTAACGGTCCAGAACCGGTCAGCGCCAACCAGGCTTTTCCGGTTCAGTGCAATTAATCAGTGTTTCCTTGATTCGCCAGATCCGTATCAGCGGCCATCACCTGACCGTCGAATTCTGCCATGGCATCCAGCAGTACGTCCCACATGTAACGCGCGGTGGCGCGATCGCACAGCAGTTCAAAGGTGGGCTGGTCTGTGCTGCTGTTGACCAGAATGGCGTTGTTACGGGCCACCGAGGTCTGCACCAGCTGGCCGGGGGGGAATTGGGTCGGGCGCAGGTCGATGGCGCAGAGTTTGGCCAGCAGTTGTGGCAGTGCCGGGCCTTGCAGGTGGAACCAGGCGTGGCTGTCCATGCGTGGCAGCAGGTAATGCCGACATGAACTCTGCTCCCAGTCCTGTTCCAGCTGATTGATCACATCGGCACTGCGCTGGCTGGCTGCCAGCAGCATGAATTCCTTGGCCGACAGGCGCAGCAGCAGGCTGCCATCGGCTTGCGACTGCGCCTCGTTGGGTTGCTCCGGTAGCTGCCAGCCTTGCCCTGCCAGTGTGGCTGGCGTGTCCGCACCACGAAAACCGACCCGGGGCCGCTGGCTCCAGTCGCTCAGCAGGCAGTCGGCCTCGCTATGGCTTGCCGGGTGCGGGGTGGCGCCGGGGTGGTCTTGCAGCGGGCTTTGAATACGGGGCTGGTGCATGTCACAACTCCTGGCGTTGGTTGTCGGGATCGTAAAACGGCAGCTTGACCACCTCGGCCTGCACCAGCTGGCCGCCGGCTACCCGTATGGGTAACGACTGGCCCGGGCTGGCCTGACCGGGGGCGCAATAGGCCAGGCCGATAATGGCCTGCAGATTGGGCGAATATTCACAGGAGGTAACATTGCCGCTGATATTCTCGCCCTCCAGCACCAGATACCCTTCCAGGGGTTGCGCACTGCCGGCGGGCAAGCGGAAGCCGACCAGGCGGCGCTTGGCCGGCTGGGCCTCGAGAATCTCGATCGAGCGCTTGCCGACAAAGAAAGGTTTCTTGCGTGCAATCGCCCAGTCCATGCCGATTTCCCCCGGATGACTCATGCCGTCAGTGTCCTGACCGATGATCACATGGCCCTTTTCCAGACGCAGCAGGCGCTGGGCCTCAACGCCGAAGGGACGAATGCCGGCCTCCGCGCCAGCGGTCATCAACACATCCCAGAGTGCGCCGGCGTAACGGGCAGGCACATGGATTTCATAGCCCAGCTCACCAACAAAGCCGACCCGCAGCAGGCGCGCCGGTATGCCGGCCACCTTGCCTTCACGCACTTCCAGATAGGGGAAGGCGGCGGCGGACAGATCCAGGTCACAACCGGCTTTTTCCAGCACCTGGCGTGACAAGGGGCCAGCCAGGTTGACCGCGGCAAAGGCGCTGGTGACGTTGGCAATATCCACATCCAGGCGCCACTGGGCGTTCCACTTCAGCATTTGCCGATAGACCTGTTCGACGCCGCTGGTGGTGGCGCTGACGTAGAAATGTTCATCAGCGAAGCGGGCGCAGACACCATCGTCAATCACTACGCCCTGCTCGTTGGTCAGCAGCGCGTAGCGCGAGCGGCCAACCGGTTGCTTGACGAAAGCAAAGGTATAGAAACGGTTGAGAAACTCGGCGGCATCCGGGCCTCGGATATCCAGCCCACCCAGGGTCGAGACATCGATCAGGCCTACGCCATTGCGCACCTGCAGCGCCTCGGCCTGCATGCTTTCGTTACGGCTGCCGGGCGATCCGTAATAGGCCGGCCGTTGCCAGTTGCCTGCCGGCATCCACTGCGCACCAGCGGCGGCGTGCCGGTCGTGCAAGGGCGTTTGCCGATAAGGGTCAAAACTGCGCCCGGCCAGATGCGCCAGGGTTTCCGCGACGAAGGGCGGCCGCGCGGTAGTAACGCCGGTTTCGCTGACGCTGCGCTGGGTCGCAGCAGCGACCAGGCGTGCAGTCGGCAGTGCGGAATGACGGCCCTGTGAGGGGCCCATGCCCACGGTGGAAAAGCGTTTGACCAGCTGGATATCACGGTAGCCATGGCGGGTGGCGTTGATGATGTCAGCGATCTGCAGGTCTTCGTCCAGATCGACAAATTCCTTGCCCTTGGGGTGGGCAAACAGTGGCCAGTCGGCGTTGCAGCCGGGCTCTTCGGTAAAGCTGTCCTCGGTCTCTATCGGTTGGCCGAGTCCTCTGAGCGCGGCACTGGCGGCGCGGCGGGCATCGGCCAGTATATTGTCCAGTTGATGGAAGCCGTTGACCGAGCCGGCGATATGCAGATTGGATGGCAGCTGCTGCAAGCAGAAGGCGGCGCGTTCGTCGTCGTAACTCAATTGCGCGCCGGCCTGGCAGAGCAACTGGTAGGCCGGCATATAGCCCGAGGACATGCACAACAGGTCGCAATCATAGTGCGTGGCAGTCTCGCTGACACTACCGCGTCCGTTGATCGCGCGCACCTCGACATCATTAATGCAGCCCTGCGCTTTACCGGCGCTGGCGGCATAGACGGTGCTGTGCAGATGGCAGGGTACCTGCTGCGCCTCAAGCTGCTCCAGCAGCGCAGGGTCATGCGGCGCTTTGCGCAGATCGATCAGGGCGGCCAGTTGCACGCCCTGCTCCAGCAGCTCCAGCGCGGCCAGGTAGCCGTGGTCATTGCCGGTCAGTACCACGGCACGCTCGCCGGGCTTGACCGCATAGAGGCGCATCAGGCGCTGGGCTGCGCTGGTCAGCACAATACCCGGCAGATCGTTGTTGTGAAACACCACCGGTTGGTCATAGGTCCCGGAGGCCACAATCACCTGTTGCGCACGCACCTTGTGCATGCGCTGGCCCTGAATCACCGGCAGGAAGTTGTCGGTAAACCAGCCGTTGCAGGTGGCGCTGGTCATCACCCGGATTTTCGGATGTTCGCTGACCGCCTGCAGCAGTTGCTGGCGCAGTTGCCCGGCAGCCTCGGCGTCAAGGGCAAAGCGCGACCAGGCCAGGGCGCCACCCAGATAGGCTTGCTGTTCGATCAGCAGCACCTCGGCCCCGGCGTCCGCGGCGCTCAGGGCGGCTTGCAGGCCAGCCGGCCCGGCGCCCACCACGGCGACATCGGCAAACACAAAGGCCTTGTCGTGATAATCCGGGCGCAGTGCCAGGTCGAGTACGCCGAGCCCGGCCTGCTTGCGGATGATCGGCTCCCACAGCTTCCAGGCCCCTTTGGGTTTGTAGAAGCTGCGGTAATAGAAGCCCACAGGCATAAAGCGCGACGCCTTGCCCAGCCAGGCGTTGCGGTCGCGTTCCAGCGAGCCATTGACGTTCTGCGCGCTGACCTCCTGGCCGGCGGCCAGCGGCTGCATATCGGCCAGGGTATTGGGTGCGCCAGGCAGTTGCACCAGGGTGTTGGCATCTTCCCCGGCCATGGTCAACGGGCCGCGTGGGCGGTGGTATTTGAACGAGCGTGACAGCAGCCAGCGCTGGTTGGCCAGCAAGGCACTGGCAATGCTGTCGCCGGTAAAACCCTGGTAGTCCTTGCCGTCAAAGCGGAATGACAGGGGCTGTTCGCGGTCAATCAGCAGCCCCATGGGGGGTGGCAGACGGGAGCTCATGCGCTGCCCTCCGGAGTCTGGAAATCAACCCGCTGGCTAAAGACCTCACCGGGATCAAAGGTGCGCAGTATTTCGTCGCTCAGGGTGTTGCGCTCGGCCAGAAACCAGTAGCTGCTGGCGCTGTGCAGCCACCATTCGGTGACAATCCCAGCGGGATTGCTGCTGTTGAATACATAATCGGCCCACTCTACATCGCTGCAGGTGTTCGGGTCGGGCATGGTCTTGAACTCGCCGCCATAGACGAATTCGCTGATATTGCGCGGCCCGTTGAGCGGGCAAGACATGATTTTCATGGTTGCATCCTCAATGGCTGGCGGCGGTGGCGCCCATTTCGTTGACTTGCTGGAAGCGGCTGAAGCGCTCCAGGGCAAAGGGCTGGATCAGCTCCGGGACTTTTTTGCCGTCACTGGCTATCAGCGCGGCCATGGTCTGGCCGCAGATCGGCGTGGCCTTGAAGCCCCAGGTACCCCAGCCGGCATCCAGGTAGTAATTGTCCACTGGTGAACAACCCATGATCGGGCTGTAATCCGGGGTCATGTCGGTGGTCCCGCTCCACTGGCGCATCAGGCGCGCCTGGGCCAGAAACGGGAACATCTCCAGTGCGGCGGCCATCAGGCTTTCCTTCAATTCCAGGGTAGAGCGGGTGTGGTACAGCGGGTAGGGGTCGGAACCGCCCCCGAACACCACTTCGCCGCGGCTGGTCTGTTGCACATAGCAGTGCAGTGCCGAGGAACTGACCAGTGGATCGAGGAAGGGTTTGAACGGCTGGGTGACCATGG
>SKFV01000081.1 GCA_007117785.1 Pseudomonas sp. | reverse complement strand
GTGCGGGGTTTTGTTTGCTTGCTAGTGTCAGATCAACGAGTCATCACCCAGCGGGCAAGGATTTCAGCCTGTTCTTCGGTAATGGCCGCATTAGCCGGCATGGGAATCTGACCCCAGTTGCCGACGTTGCCATTCTTGATGTAACCGGCCAAGGTGGTAACGATCTCGTCCAGATCTTCATCGGCGTAGCGCGCTTTTACCGCAGCCATGCCGGGTCCAACACGCTGAGCATCATCCAGAGCGTGGCACGCCATGCAGGCCTTGGTGTTGAACAGTTGCTCGGGGTCATCAGCCATAACGGCGGGGGCGGCCATCAGGGCAGCCAGTGATACTGCAGAGATCAGGGTTTTCATCATGGTTTATCCTCAAGGCATTTATGCGGATGCGCAGTGCACTGTGGTCAGCGCTTATCAGCGTAATGGGCCCAAGATCAAGACTATGGACCTGTTGGTACTGGCTAAACTCTACCTTCTGGTCACGGGAAAGCAAGTGGCCAATTGTCGCAGCAGATGTTGCCGGGCATGGACGTAGGCGGCTGTTTTGGGTATGTTGCGGGACACAAATCGGTTCTGTATCCCAGAGTTTGACTGGCCTGCTCAGTCGGTAACCGCACCGATAATCTGATTCCAATAACGAGCATTCAGCGGAGACAGCATGGAAATCACCTCTTACAGCATGAACTGGCATTACCCGACCTCGGTACGCGTAGGTCCCGGGCGTATCGGTGAACTGGCCAAAGCCTGTAAACAACTGGGCATGCAGGCACCCTTGCTGGTCACTGACCCCGGTTTGGCAGCATTGCCAATGGTTGAGGCAGCGATTGAGCAGTGTCGTGATGCTGGCCTCGAGGCCGCTGTGTTCAGTAAGGTTAAAGGCAATCCGAGCAGTGAAAACGTGCTGGATGGTATTGCTGCCTTGAAAGCCGGCAACCACGATGGCGTGATTGCCTTTGGTGGCGGCTCGGCCATTGATGCTGCCAAGGCTATCGCCCTGGTTGCCAAGCAGGATATCGGCCTGTGGGATGCGCTCAAGCCCTCCAATGTCGATGTCAGCAAGATGTTGCCCGTGGTTGCCGTGCCTACGACAGCAGGTACCGGCTCGGAAGTGGGTCAGGCATCGGTGATCAGCGACGAAGAGACCCATTCCAAGCGCATTCTCTTTCACGCCAAAATGGTTCCAGCGATTGTCATCCTGGATCCCGAGCTGACGCTGGGTCTGCCGGCCAAGATGACCGCCGCTACCGGTATGGATGCACTGGCGCATAATCTGGAAGCTTTCTGCGTACCCCTGTTCCATCCCATGGCTGAAGGCATTGCCCTGGAAGGTATGCGCCTGATCAAGGAGTACCTGCCACGTGCCACCAAGCAAGGCAATGACCTTGATGCCCGTATGCAGATGATGGTGGCTTCAACCATGGGTTGCGTGGCTTTCCAGCGCGGCCTGGGTGCCATCCATGCCTTGTCGCACAGCCTGGGCGCCATGTATGACGCGCACCACGGCACGCTGAACGCCATCGTTATGCCCTACGTACTGCAAATCAATCGCAGTGCTATCGAGCAGGAAATGGAGCGTGCTGCGCGCTACCTCGGTCTACCCAAGCAGAACTTTGATGGCATGCTGGAATGGGTGCTGGATCTGCGTCAGGAACTGGATATTCCGCATACCCTGGCTGACATTGGCCTTGACGATGCCCAGGCGGAGACCCTTGGCGCCATGTCGATCAAGGATCCGGCGGCCCGCACCAACCCGATCAAGCTGGATGCCGGGCAATACCAGCAATTGTTCCTCAATGCTCTGCAGGGCAAGCTCTGAGCTTGAGCTGATGAAACAGAAAACCCGCCAATCGGCGGGTTTTCTGTTTAGGGCTGCTGAGGTGCTATCGGCTGATGGCAAATTGCAGCAGTTTTTACCGCCGGGCTGCGCTAAGCTAGTAGGTATATCAGCCTTGCCTTATCGGCATCAATGGACATCTGTTTTATGGCAAAAGTCACCGTCCTGGTAGTGGACGACGCCCCCTTTATTCGCGATCTGGTCAAGAAGGCCTTGCGCAGCTATTTTCCGGGCTTGCAGATTGAAGAGGCGAACAATGGCCGCAAGGCGCAGCAATTGCTCAGCCGCGCCAGCTTCGATCTGATTCTGTGTGACTGGGAAATGCCGGAAATGAGTGGCCTGGAGCTGCTCGAGTGGTTCCGGGCCCAGCCGGACAAGGACAAAGTGCCCTTTGTTATGGTAACCAGCCGTGGTGACAAGGAAAATGTGGTGCAGGCGATTCGGGCCGGGGTGTCCGATTATGTCGGCAAACCTTTCACCAACGAACAGTTGATTGCCAAGGTCAAAAAGGCCCTGCACCGCGCCGGCAAGCTGGCCGACTTTCAACAGCGCAGCGCGGTAACGAGTGGGGGTATTGCGAAAGACAGTGTGTCTGCTTTGATGGGTGGGCGCTCGTCGGAAAGCAAGCCGACGCCAACGCTTGGCTCGGGCACTGCAGCGGGGAGCATTGCGGCGCTAACCGGCGGTGGCGCTGAAAGCCCTCCACCAGCAACGCCGGCAGGCAAGCCGGCCCCTGCTGCAGCAAAAAGCAGCCAGTCGATGCGCGGACAAGCTCAATTGCGCGTAGCTGGGGAACAGTTTGCCTGTGTAGTCAAAACCTTGAGTCTGCGTGATGCCCTGGTGGTGGTGCGTCGGGGTGAGCGGCTACCGCAGGTGTTTGAAAGTGGTGTGCTGGACCTGGAGCAGGACGGTGACAAGTCAGTAGCGCGCATCAATGGCTACATCCATGCCGTCGTGGCGATGGAGGCCAGGGTTGATTGCGAGTGGCTCAAGGTCACGGTCAAATTCGTCGATCAGGACCCGGAGAAAATGCAATACCTGTCACGCCTGATTGCCTCGGGCACCGCACAGTCACATTATTCCCCGAGCGCGTGAAGTGCTATGTCAGGCGTCATCTACCAGGCGTATTTCCGGTAGGTGACAGTTAAAGGTGCTGCCCTTGTGCAGGGTGCTGGCAATGCTCAGGTGCCCTTGATGGCGCAGCATCACATGCTTGACGATGGCCAGCCCCAGGCCGGTGCCGCCGGTACTGCTGTTGCGGCTGGCATCTACCCGGTAGAAACGCTCGGTCAGGCGGTTGAGGTGTTCCGGGGCAATACCGGCACCATTGTCGGTCACGCTGAAATGGCCGCCGTGCACGTCTTCCCACCAGCGAATACTGATCTGCCCACCGTCCTGGGTGTATTTCACTGCGTTGAAAACCAGGTTTGAAAAGGCGCTGCGCAATTCGGCTTCGACGCCCTTGAGCAGGGCGCCACCCTGAATATCCAGCTTGATCTGGTGGCCACGATCACCGGAAATATCGCGGGCATCCTGATGAATACTGCGCAGCAAGGGCGACAGTTGTACCACTTCTTCGTCACGCCCCAGTTCGTCATTTTCCAGCCGTGCCAGCAATAACAGATCGGTCAGCAGGGCCTGCATGCGCCGGCCCTGCTGCTGCATCTGGTCCAGCGCGCGCTTCCAGCGTGGGTTGATAGTGTCGGCATTGTCACTCAGGGTTTCCAGATAACCGACAATCACGGTCAGCGGTGTTCGCAGCTCATGCGAGACGTTGGCTACAAAGTCCTTGCGCATCTGTTCCAGATTATGCAGTCGGGTAACATCGCGAACCACCATCAGTCGTTCACCCCGACCATAGCGGGTGAGGGAGTACATCAAGCGCACGTTGGGATCGATATGCGAGGGTAGGTCCAGGCCTTCGCGGGCATGGTGGGTCAATTCAAAATAATCGACAAATCGCGGATCACGAATCAGGTTGGTGACATGCTGGCCGGTATCGTCAGGACTGCGCAGGCCGAGCAGGGTCTGCGCCGCCTGATTCCACCATTCGAGGTGACCGTCGCGGTCGATCATGACGACCGCATCGCTCAGCGCCGTGGTAGAGCTCTGAATACGGTTGATCACCGACTGCATGCGCTTGCGCACTTCCTGCTCGCGACGACGCATGTTGTGCAAGGTATCGAAAACCTCGCCCCACAGACCGCCAGCCTCTGGCACCTGACTTTTGTAAGGGCTGTTCAGCCAGTGCAGCAGGCGTTGCAGCTGGCGCATGTGCAAGATCAGGCAGAGCGCCAGCGCAGCAGCCAGACCTAAACCGACGTGACCCAGCAAGCCGCCCAGCAGCGCCCCGGCCAGGCTGATTTTGAGTAACTGGAAAACAGCAGAGCGCAATGCACCTTTGGTCACACAGAGTCCCGTTGGCAGCGGTAAAACACGATTCAGCTTCGCGTCGAGAAGCGATAGCCGGTACCGCGTACAGTTTGTACCAGATGTTCGTATTTGTCGCCCAGCGCCTTGCGTAGCCGGCGAATATGCACGTCTACCGTGCGTTCTTCGACATAGACGTTACCACCCCAGACCTGATCCAGCAGTTGGCTGCGGGTATAGGCACGCTCCTGGTGGGTCATGAAGAATTGCAGCAGACGGTATTCCGTTGGCCCCATGTCTGCCGGTGACTCATCGATGGTCACGCGGTGGCTGATCGGGTCGAGAATCAGACCGTCGATTTCTATCGGGGTTTCGCTGTCGGCAGGCCCGGCCCGGCGCAGGACAGCTTTCAGGCGGGCAACCAGTTCACGGGGCGAAAAGGGTTTGGTGATGTAGTCGTCGGCACCCACTTCCAGACCCTGGATCTTGTTGTCTTCTTCACCCTTGGCCGTGAGCATGATGATGGGCATTTCATTGGTCATTTCGTCGCGCTTGAGCCGCCGTGCCAGCTCGATACCGGTGGTGCCGGGCAGCATCCAGTCAAGCAGCAGCAGATCGGGCTGGCGGTCAACGATCAGAGCATGTGCGGTTTGTGCGTTGTCCGCCTCCAGGCACTCGTAGCCAGCCATTTCCAAGGCTACCGCAATCATTTCACGGATCGGGGTCTCGTCATCGACAATAAGAATGGTCTTGCCTGCCATGCGTCAGCGTCCTGTTACAGGTTTCCAATACCGCATGATTAGATAACATCAATGTTGCAGTTATATGACGATAGCGCAAAAGCAGTCAGTTGTGATGGTTTCAGCCTGCCTAAATCGCATAATCCAGGGCAATACCGGCAAACACCACCAGGCCACTCCAGTGATTGGAGAGAAAGGCCTGTAGACAGGCCTGGGGCTCACGTTCCCGCAGCAACCAGTGTTGCCATGCAAAGGAAGCGGTCATAGCCACCAGGCCCAGGTGGAAATATAGCCCGAGCTCGAAACGTGCGCCGATCAGCAGCAGGCAAACCAGGGTCAACCCGTGTAACAGGCCGATGATTGCACGGTCTGCCTCACCAAAAATGATGGCGGTGGATTTAACTCCTATTTTCAGGTCATCTTCGCGGTCGCACATGGCGTACTCGGTGTCATAGGCCACGGTCCACAACAGATTGGCGATGTAGACCAGCCACAGAGTCACCGGCAGGGCGCCACTCTGGGCGGCAAAGGCCATGGGGATGGCCCAGGAAAAAGCGGCGCCGAGCACCACCTGTGGGTAAAAGGTGTAGCGTTTGCAGAATGGATACAGGGTGGCGAGAAAGGCGCCACCCAGGGACAGCAAGGCAGTCAGCCAGTTGGTAAACAGCAGCAGGCTGGCGCTGGCTGTCAGCAAAATGGCAAACAGGATCAGCGCTTCGTCTGGCTTGATCTTGCCAGTGGCCAACGGCCGGGCCATGGTTCTGCGCACATGGCCGTCAATATTGCGGTCGGCATAATCATTGATAACGCACCCCGCAGCCCGCATCAGGATGACGCCGACCACAAAGACTGCCAGCAGATGCCAGTCGGGTATCCCTTCGGCCGCCAACCAGAGCGCCCAGAGTGTCGGCCACAACAACAGATAGGTACCGATCGGACGATCCAGTCGCATGAGCTGGATAAAATCGGTGGCACGCGGATGCACATAATGCAGGGGTTTGATCAACAGACCGAGCATGCTGAGAACCTATTGGGTCGAAGATGAAGGGGTAACCAGTGGCTGCCAAGCGCTCAAGAATACTTCACATACCAGCAACTGCAAGTCACCACGCTGGAACAGTGAGCGCCGGGCCCAGCAGTCAGGTTCTTGATGGCTGGCGGGTAACCAATTGAGAGGATAGCGGCTGATCTCCAGTGGCCCGCGCTGTATCTCCGGGTGACTGAACAGCAGCTCGCCCAGGCTGCGATTACCCAGATCCTGCAGCTCGAGTCCGCCAGCGGCGACACTGGCTGAGGTGGCGGCACTGCGTGCGAACACCCGTGGCTGGCCTGCTGCCCAGAGCAATACTTCGCGGATCCACACCGGGCTGCCCGTAGCCACGCCGAGGGCAGCTGCTTCATCAGCGCGTGCCGGGGCTTGCGTCTGTTGCAGTAACTCAACGGCAAAATCGCCATCGCCAGCTTTGGTCAGGCGCTGGGTCAAGGAGCCCTGATCAGCCAGCCAGTTGATGAGTGGAGCTGAAGGGGCGTCAGGGTGGAGGTCGGCAGCAAGCCAGCAGGGTTCGGTCACGGCAATTGAATTCGGTTTATCGCGGGAAGCCAAGGTTAGCATGTCAGCGGTTGCCCTGCTGCCTTGCCTGGCAGCCTGGGTAAAAGTGGACGTTTTGTCGGGAAAATAAGCCCCAAAGGCCCTGAATCCGTGGCTGCAGGCTGGCATAAGCGCGCAAGTCATGCCATGCTGACCAGGTCGCTTTGTATGGCTTTGCAGTCATTTGGAGCAACACGCCGTCCGCTCGGCGGTAAAACAACAACAACAGTCCAGAAAAGAGGCATTCTCTATGCGTAAACCGGATCTCGCCCAGGCGATTGCCGACAAGGCCGACCTTACCAAGGATCAGGCTAATCGGGTACTCAACGCCGTTCTTGATGAAATTACTCAGGCTCTCAGTAAAAAAGACTCCGTCACCCTGGTGGGTTTCGGCACCTTCCTCCAGCGTCACCGTGGCGCGCGTACCGGCAAGAACCCGCAAACCGGGGCACCGGTCACCATCAAAGCCAGCAACACCGTCGCATTCAAACCGGGCAAAAGCCTGAAGGACGCTGTCAACTGAGTCCTCTGACCGGGGGCTGTTACGGCCTCCGGTCCATTCTTCCATGCCTTCTCGCTGCGCTGGTTGGCAGCTCAGCCACGCTGATACTGGTTTACCAGTGTTTTCAGCGCATCCTCGGCGGCAATCACCTTATCGACGGCGGAAACCGCGTCATCCCGCTCGATACCCAGGCTTTCCAGCATCTCATCTGTGATCGGCATCCTTGGCCCACTGCCAATGCCATGTTCGCGCAGTAGCGCCTGCACCAGATAGACCAGATTGGCGTAGCTGGCGTGTTCACCCGTGAAGCTGGCGCTGTGTTGATGGCGGATTGCGGTTGCAACTTCGGCCGGCATATCCCAGTAGCGCATCAGCCAACTGCCGATCTGATCCCGGGTAACGCCAATCAGGTGCTGATCAATCAGGTGCGGCGGCACATGCGGGTTGGCTTCCTGATGGCGACAAATGGTGCGGAAGTAGGGCGGGAAAATATACGCCAGCACCAGATACCCGAAGTTGTGCAGCAAACCGGCCAGATAGACCAGGCCCAGTTCCGGGCGTTGCGCCTTGGGAATCCGCCGGGCCAGGCCTTCAATACAGGCAGCGGTATAGATGGCCTGCTTCCAGTAGGGGGTAGTGCGCTCGGCACTGTCCGCTGGCAGCTTGAAGGTCTTGCCCAGCGCCAGACCTACGGCCAGATTGATCACCAGGTCAAAGCCCAGTACACGGCCGATGGCATCTTCAACCGAGCGAATTTTGCCCGGGGCGGCATAAAAGGGTGAAGCGGCCCAACTGACTACCTGAGCGGCCAGGCTGGGGTCGGTTTCGACGATATCGGCCAGATCGTCCACACTGGCATCGGGGTTGACGCGCAGTTTCATTATCCGTTGGGCCGTCTCTGGCAGTGGCGGGATCTCGATGGTTTCTTCCAGCCGCTGGCGCATGCGCAGGGCGGTAAAATTGCTCATCGCCTGATGCAGGTCGGTGCCGTCCTGCTGGGGATCGTTGGGCAGCGGCGGAATACTGCTCAGCGGCACGCCCAGCTTGGCCGCACTGGCCTTGGCGACCAATTTCTCCGCATCACTGCGTTGCAATTGCAGGCACCAGCCGGGCAGGCCGCTGTCGAGCCAGACTTCATCATGTTGCAGCAGGCTTTTTTCATACACACAAGGAGAGCTGAACAGGATCGGTAGCGCAGGGAGTTCGTTGAGCTGGTGTTTGGCCAGGGTGCGTTGCAACTCGGCATCGCGCAGGGGAACCAGGTCACGGCCAAGCAGCTCATGCAGGCGCTTGAGATCCAGCAGATGATCCTTTGGAATCAGCGTCAGTACGTTGCCGACATTGTCTGACAGCAGGCAGGCCTGAACCTGACAGGAGGCCGGACCCGCGTGCTGCTGAAGGCGCAACTGGTAGGCAATATCCTGATCCTGGAGGAGCTTTTCGATCAGTTGTGGCAGGGTGGTCGGATTATCTTCCAGTGGCAGGGTGTTCATTGTGCTTCCTTGTCACTGCGGGCTGCAGGCCAACCACAGTGTTATCTATTATGAGTAACTACTGAGAAGATATTAGCATGTCGCCACCAGGGCTGCCGTGGTTGCCGGTCAGACCTGGGCAAATTGCTGACCGGCGGCCAGCCAGCGGTCAATCAGAGGTTGCACGATCTCGGGCTGCGACTGCTGTAGTTGTCGGGCAGCCTGTTGCACTGCCGGCAACAGATCGGCATCGCGCTGTAGATCGGCTATGCGAAACTGCACCAGGCCGGTCTGTCGGGTGCCCAGCACCTCGCCGGGACCACGCAAGGCCAGATCCCGTTCGGCAATCACGAAACCGTCACTGCTTTCGCGCATGATGCCCAGCCGCTCCCGTCCCAGCGCGGACAAGGGCGCCTGATAGAGCAGTACGCAATGACTGGCGGTATTGCCTCGGCCGACGCGGCCGCGCAGCTGGTGCAACTGCGCCAGACCCAGGCGTTCCGGATTCTCGATAATCATCAGGCTGGCATTGGGCACATCAACGCCGACCTCGATGACCGTGGTGGCGACCAGCAAATGCAGATCGCCGGCCTTGAAGGCGGCCATGATCTCGACTTTTTCTACCGCTTTCATGCGGCCGTGAATCAGTCCGATAGACAGTTCAGGCAGGCTTTCGCACAGGGTTTGCCAGGTAGCTTCGGCTGCCTGAGCCTGCAACTGCTCGGATTCCTCGATCAGTGTGCATACCCAGTAGGCCTGACGCCCCTCGGCGCAGCCGGCACGTACCCGGGAAATCACTTCCTCGCGGCGGTTATCCGCAACCAGTACGGTATTGACCGGGGTGCGCCCTGGTGGCAACTCGTCCAGTACCGAGGTATCCAGGTCGGCGTAGGCACTCATCGCCAGCGTGCGCGGAATGGGTGTGGCGGTCATGATCAGCTGGTGCGGGCTGTAATGGCCGGCGGCACCCTTGTCACGCAGGGCCAGGCGCTGTTGCACGCCAAAGCGGTGCTGTTCATCGATAATCGCCAGTCCCAGGCGTTGAAACTGCACCTCGGCCTGAAACAGCGCGTGGGTGCCGACCACCATGGCGGCATCGCCGCTGGCGATCAGCTGGAGCTGGTTGCTGCGGGTCTTGCCCTTGAGCTTGCCGCTGAGCCACGCAACGGAAATGCCCAGTGGGGTCAGCCATTGCTGGAAATTGTTGAAGTGCTGCTCGGCGAGAATTTCCGTGGGTGCCATCAGGGCGACCTGCCAGCCGGCTTCGATGGCCTGCAAGGCAGCCAGGGCAGCGACCACCGTCTTGCCGGCACCAACATCACCCTGCACCAGGCGCAGCATGGGCTTGGCCTGCTGCAGGTCACGGCTGATTTCTTCGCCGACCCGAGTCTGGGCGCCGGTCGGGGTAAAGCCCAGGCGCTGCAGGAATTCAGTGGCGAGGCTGGCGCTGGGCGGCATCGCCGGCGCCTGGTGCTGACGAATCTGTGCGCGGAGTTTGCGCATCACCAGTTGATGCGCCAGTAATTCTTCAAAGGCCAGACGGTGCTGGGCCCAGTGCCGGCCCTCTTGCAGCGCTTCCAGGTCAACCGAGGCCGGTGGGCGGTGCAGGGTGTGAATGGCATCGGTCAGATTGCCCAGTTGGTAGTCGGCGCGCAGGTCGTCGGGCAGCAATTCGACTAGACTGTTGCCCTGGTCCAGCCAGGCCAGTGCGGCTTCACTGAGGGCACGCAGGCGTTGTTGTGACAGGCCCTCGGTGGTCGGATAAATGGGTGTCAGTGTGGTGCTGACGGGCACGCTCTGGGCGCCATCGGCGGCCTGTAATTCCGGATGGTAGATTTCCAGCCCGGAGGCGCCCGGGCGTACTTCGCCGTAGCAACGCACACGGCAGCCGGGTGCCAGGCGTGCTTTCAAGGCAGCGGTAAAATAGTAAAAGCGCAGGCTCAGGGTGCCACTGCCATCCTGCAGGCGGCAAAGCAGGCTGCGCCGCCGCCCCATGACCACGTCGCAGGCGGCCACTGTGCCTTCCACTACCGCATCGGTTCCGGGCCTCAAGGCGCCAATCGGCGTGATACGGGTGCGATCCTGGTAGCGTAGCGGCAGGTGGAAGAGGATATCTTCTACGCTGTGCAACTGCAGACGCTGAAGCTTTTCCGCCAGTGCCGGACCGACGCCTTTCAGGGCCGTCAGGCCGGTTGCGCTGCGGGCGTTGCGCACCGGCGTCAGGCCCCTTGCTGGGGTTTGCCGATGGAGCACAGGCGAATCGAGTCGCTGAGCATTTCAATTGCTTTTGGCCGCGGGAAGCTGGCGCGCCAGGCAATGGCAACGGTGCGATAGGGTGCCGGGCTGGCAAAGGATTTGGTGATCAGCAGGTCAGAGCTGTAATAGCGGTCATCGGCGGCAGACATGGGCAGTACTGTCATGCCGATGCCGGAGGCGACCATATGGCGAATGGTTTCCAGCGAACTGGATTCCACCGTAGTGTGCTTGTTCTGTTCTTCACCCTTGCGCACGCTGGGGCAGGCTTCCAGTACCTGGTCACGGAAGCAGTGGCCTTCACCGAGGAGGATCAGTTTGTTGTCGTCCAGTTCATCCAGGGTCACGCTGTCCCGCTTGGCCCAGGGGTGATTGGCCGGCATTAGCAGGCTGAAAGGCTCGTCATAGAGAGGCTTGGTCAGTACATCCGGCTCATTGAAGGGCAGCGCAATGATAATCGCATCGAGGTCACCATTGCGCAGCTTGTCGCGCAGGATATGGGTGAAGTTCTCTTCGATATACAAGGGCATTTCCGGCGCCACCCGATGTAGTTGTGGCACCAGATGCGGGAACATGTAGGGCCCGATGGTATAGATGGCGCCGACCTTGAGTGGCGCTGCCAACTGGTTCTTGCCCGCGGTTGCCAATTCGCGGATGGCCAATGACTCTTCCAGTACCTTTTGTGCCTGGGCAACGATTTTCTCGCCGATCGGGGTGACGCGCACAGCACTCTTGCTGCGCTCGAAAATCATCACACCGAGCTCGTCCTCGAGTTTTTTCACCCCGACGCTCAGCGTCGGTTGGGACACATGGCAGCGTTCGGCCGCATGGCCGAAATGTTGCTCCTGGGCCAGGGTTACTATGTAGCGCAGTTCAGTCAGGGTCATGGCAGTATCTGTGACAATTGATTCAGAATCCCTAGCATAGCTGCTTGATCAATAGAGGAAAACAATCATTATCCGCTCAGGTCGCCGGGGTTGTGTCCGCTGGGGGGTTGAGCCAGCGTTGGGCGAGGCGAGCTGCCGCATCCGGGTGGCTGGCGAAGCCCAGGCTGCCGGGCACGCGGCGCACGCCGCTGCGCAGCAACTTGCGCTGGATCTGTGGTGGCAGACCGGCCAGCACCAGGCCGATATGTGCCGCCTGCAGGTCATCGATCAGGGTATTCAGCGCGACCATGGCACTGGCATCAATGCTGGGGACATCCTGCATATCCAGAATCACGATGCGTACCTGCGGATCAATGCGATGCAGCAGGCGCAGGGCTTTTTCTGCCGCACCAAAAAATAGCGGGCCGTTGACGTCATATACCGCGACGCTGCGGGGTAGTTGCATGATCAGCGGATGTTGCGGGTCGGCCAGCAGGCTGGTCCGGGTCAGTTGCGCCATGCGGCGGATAAACAGTGCTGCGGCCAGGCCGACGCCAACAGCCACCGCCAGCACCATGTCAAACAGCACGGTGAGGCTGAAACAGATCAGCAGGATAGCGACATCCCCGGCTGGCGCAGAGCGGATGGTATGCCAGACATGCCGCGCTTCACTCATATTCCAGGCGACAATCAGCAAGAGCGCGGCCAGCGCAGCCATGGGTACCAGCCCGAGCAGGCCGGCCAGCGCTACCACGGCCAGCAGGACGACCAGAGAATGGACCACCGCGGCAATCGGCGAGCGCGCGCCACTGCGCACATTGGTTGCAGTACGGGCAATGGCGGCGGTAGCGGTAATGCCGCCAAACAGGGGCGCAATCATGTTGCCCAGGCCCTGGCCCATGAGTTCGGCATTCGGGTCATGCCGGGTCTTGCTCAGGCCATCGGCAACCACGGCGCAGAGCAGGGATTCGATCGCCCCGAGCATGGCAATGGCAAAGGCCGGGCCGAGCAAAGCGCGGAACAGGGCGTAATCAATCACCAACGGCTCGCCGTTCGCGCCGGGCAAATGCCAGGGGGCGCTGAAGCTGGGCGGAATGGGTGGAATGCCGGTTCCGTTTTCGCCGTCGGCCTGCCAGGTAAAGCGCGAAGCGATGGTGTCGACAGCGCCACCACCGAGCCATTGATTGAGCACATAGGCGGCCGCCGCGCCGGCGACCAGGCCGATCAAGGGTGCCGGCAAGGGTATGCGCAGGCGCGGCCAGACCAGCATCAGGCCGAGGCAGCCCAGGGCAACCGCCAGTTCCAGCGGATTCAGGGTCGGCAGGGCCGCAAGGATCTGGCCAATATTCTCGATAAAGTGTTCACCCAGTTGCCCCGCCTGCAATCCGAGCAGGTCTGGTAGCTGCAGCACGGCAATCACCACGGCAATACCGGCGGTGAAGCCGAGTACCACCGGGTAGGGGACGAACTGGATCAGCCGACCCATGCGGGTCAGTCCCATCAGCAGCAGAATTACCCCGGCCATCATGCTGGCCAGCAGCAGGCCACCCAGGCCGAATTGCTTGACGATGGGAAACAGGATGACAACAAAAGCCGCCGTGGGGCCGGACACATTGAAGCGCGTACCGCCAGTCAGCGCGATAATGGCGCCGGCAATGATCGCGGTATAGAGCCCATGCTGCGGTGGCACCCCGGTAGCAATCGCCAGTGCCATGGATAGCGGAACCGCAACCGTACCTATCGTCAGGCCAGCGAGTATGTCCTTGCGTAAATCTACCAGCCCATAGCCGTCTCGCCAGGCGGCGCGCATGCCGGTGGCCATGGGCGGCAAGGAAATTCTGAAGCGTCGACCTGCCATATGCTCCCCGCGGTTGTCGGGCAACCAGGATCGGTGGCTGCCGGGTCTTGTGCTAACGTTGCCATCAGTACGGTCGCAAGGCGACCAGACCTTGGTCGCTATCAGCAATCCGGTTAGTCTTCAGCATCAACTTATCTCTTGCGGACACTATTTACATGCAGCATTTGCTTATCGCCGGTTGCGGCGACCTTGGATCGGCTCTGGCCCAGCGTATGTTGGAACGTGGCTGGCAGGTAACCGGCTTGCGCCGTGACCCGGCACAATTGCCGACAGGGGTAACCCCGCTGGTAGCTGACCTCTGTCAGGATCAGCAGCCGGCTGATTGGCCAGCGAAAATCGATTTTGTGGTTTATTGCCCAGCAGCCGGCAAGCGCGATGGCGACCTGTATCAGCAGCTCTACGTCAAGGGTTTGCAACGGGTGTTGGGCTGGTTGCAGGCAGCGGGTCAGCGGCCGCGTTATCTGTTGCAGGTCTCCAGTACCGGAGTTTACGCCCAGCAGGCCGGTGAGTGGGTCAGTGAAAACAGCCCGGCGCTGGCGCAGAGTGATACCGCCAAAGCGCTGATTGCTGCAGAAGATGTAGCCTTGCGCAGCGGCATACCGGCTTCGGTTGTGCGTTTGGCCGGTATTTATGGTCCCGGACGAAATCGGCTGATCGAAGCCGTCCGTCAGGGTGTGCATGTTCCCGCTGAGCCGCCGCAGTACAGCAACCGTATCCATCGCGATGATGCAGCCAATTTGCTTGAGCACCTGCTACTGGAAGCGAAAGATGACGAACTGCTGGCGCCCTGCTATCTCGGTGTGGATGACGAACCGGCGGCCTTGCATGATGTGTGCAGCTGGCTGGCCGAGCAGCTGGGCACCCGGCTGGACCCGCAGGGCAAGCCACTCGGGCGCGCTGGCAGCAAGCGCTGCAGCAATGAGCTGGCGCGCGAGTCGGGCTGGGAGCCGCAGTATCCGTCCTACCGCGAGGGATACGCGAGCTTGCTCGAACCGCTGTCGTCAGGCGACAGCTGAAGCTTAGAGTGAAAAGCGGCAAGCAGGTTGAGCTGGCTTGCCGCTGTTGACTAGCCGGTAGGCTAGCCAACCACCATCACGCCATCCATTTCCACCGGCACGCCCTTGGGCAGGCTGGCGACGCCGATGGCGGCGCGGGCCGGGTAGGGTTGCTTGAAGTAACGGGCCATGACCTCATTGACCAGGCCAAAGTGGCTCAGGTCGGTGAGGAAGATGTTCAGTTTGACGATGTCCTGCAGGTTGCCGCCAGCGGCCTCGGCCACGGCAGTCAGGTTGTCGAATACGCGGCAGATTTGCGCCTCGATACCTTCCACCACTTCCATGGTGGCCGGGTCCAGCGGAATCTGGCCGGACAGGTAAACGGTGTTGCCAACCTTGATGGCCTGGGAATAGGTGCCAATAGCCGCAGGGGCCAGATCACTGGTAATCACTTGCTTGTTCATGAGGCTCCGAAGGGAATCTAGTTTTTCAGGCGGGTAATACGCATGACGCCATTCAGGGCGCGCAGGCGTTTGATCAATTGCGACAGATGCAGGCGGTCGCGCACGCGCACCACCAGTTGCACAATGCTGATACGGCCGTCGCGCTCATCGACACTGATCTTGTCGATACTGGCGTCGGCCATATTGGTGCTGGCAGCCAGTTGCGCGATGATACCGCGCTGCTGTTCCAGTTCAACTTGCAGCTCGACGGTAAATTCGCCACTGACGTCCTTGTCCCAGGTCAGGTGCAGCGTGCTGTCCGGGTGAATCTTGCGCAGACTGAGCTCGCGGCAATTTTCCTGGTGTATTTCCAGTCCGCGGCCCACCGAGGCCAGACCGAGTATGGGGTCGCCGGGAATCGGGTTACAGCAGCGCGCGAAGCTGACGACCATGCCCTCCGTACCCTTGATTGCCAGTGCGGGCTCTTCTTCGTTATCAGGCTGGGCGTTTTCGTCGGCCATTGCTTGATCATGCTGGCTATCATTCAACAGCAATCGTCTGGCAACAACATAGGCCATGCGGTTACCCAAGCCGATGTCGGCCAGCAGGTCTTCCATCAGGCTGAGACCGTATTCAGCCAGTACTGCATTGATACGCTGCTCGGATATATCGGCCAGGCGGGTTTCGAAACCGGTCAGCACCTTGTCAAGCAGGCGCTCGCCAAGAGCGACTGATTCAGCATGACGCTGATGTTTGAGGAAGTGACGAATATTACTGCGCGCCTTGCCAGTAGTGACAAAGGTTAGCCAGGCCGGATTAGGCCGTGCGCCGGGCGCGGTAATGATCTCTACGGTCTGCCCGCTTTGCAGCGGTTCAGACAGCGGCGCCAGCCGGCGATTGACCCGGCAGGCGATGCAGCTGTTGCCGATATCGGTATGCACGGCATAGGCGAAATCGACCGGCGTCGAGCCCTTGGCCAGCTCCATGATGCGGCCTTTCGGGGTAAATATGTAGACTTCGTCGGGGAACAGGTCAATCTTGACGTTCTCGATAAATTCCAGGGAGTTGCCCGCACGTTCCTGCATTTCAAGCACGCCTTTCAACCACTTGCGTGTGCGTGCGTGATGCCCGTTGATGACATCATCCTTGGATTTGTACAGCCAGTGCGCGGCAATCCCGTTATTGGCCGTTTCTTCCATTTCCTCGGTACGGATCTGGATCTCGATCGGCACGCCATGCAGGCCGAACAGGGTAGTATGCAGCGACTGGTAGCCGTTCGCTTTGGGGATTGCGATGTAATCCTTGAAGCGGCCGGGGAAAGGTTTGTACAGGCTGTGTACGGCACCGAGTAC
>SKFV01000064.1 GCA_007117785.1 Pseudomonas sp. | reverse complement strand
GCAAGCGCGCCTTGCCGGGCTTACCTGGACGTATCGGGGTCATTATCTCGGCCAGCGGCGCAGCTGTGCGCCATATCATCAGTCTTTGCCGTCGCCGCGCGCCCTTTGTCCAGCTGCCCTTCATTCCCAGCGCCGTGCAGGGCAACGAAGCCGCCGGACAATTGGTGCAGGCCCTGCAGCTGGCCGACCAGGCCGGCTTTGACGCCCTGATCATCAGCCGCGGCGGCGGTTCACTGGAAGATCTCTGGCCCTTCAACGAGGAAAGCGTGGCACGTGCCGTGGCCGCATGCTCTACGCCGATTGTCAGCGCGGTCGGGCATGAAACCGATGTGTCCATCTGTGATTTTGTGGCTGACCTGCGCGCCCCCACGCCCTCGGCTGCCGCCGAACAACTGAGCCCGGACAGTGCCGGCCTGCTGCGCCAGTTCCAGCAACTGCATCAGCAATTGCATGGCCGCGTGCGTCAGCGCCTGGATCGCGATGGCTTGCGCTTGCAGGCCTTGCGTCAGCGTTTGCGCCACCCCGGGGAACGCCTGGCTCAGCAGGCACAACGGCTGGATGAGCTCGAATTACGCCTCAAACGCGGCTTGCAACAGGCGCATACCCACCAGCACACGCGCCTGGAGCGCTTGTACGCGCGCTTGCAACAGCAGCACCCCGGCCGCCGACTGGACTTGTTGCGCCAGCAATTGCTGCACCTGCAACAACGCCTGCCACGCAGCATCCAGCATCGCCTGCAACAGGAGCGTCAGCATTTTGCGCAAGTCAGCCACAGCCTCAACCTGGTCAGCCCTCTGGCCACGCTCGGCCGTGGCTACAGCATTCTGCTGGACCGCAAGGGTCAGGCGGTGCGCCAGGCAGATCAGGTCCGCCCCGGCGATCAGTTGCGTGCACGCCTGGCATCCGGCCAGCTCGACCTGCAAGTGATCGATCAGCGCGAACCGCAGCAACAGTTGGCGCTGGATGACTAAGCAAACCCGGTAACAATCCTCCGCAGCATTGCGAGGCTTGCTGAAGAATTTCACGCAAGCAACGCTGGCTTTATTTGTATTTATTGCGCTACGTACACCTATAAAGACAATTAATTGCTTTTTCCGAGAAATGATTGCAATGCAATAGATGCTTTTCGTAGATTTACTGCAACAGATACCATTTTCATGCCTGCCACTCACAAGGTGGCGTCATCGCAATGAGGAACCACCCATGCTCCGCGATCCATCGCAACGCTACCGCCCCTTCGCCCCGGTCAATCTGCCTGATCGTCAGTGGCCGTCGCGTACCATCACCGAAGTGCCACTGTGGTGCAGTTCTGACCTGCGCGATGGCAACCAGTCACTGATCGAGCCCATGGACCCGGAAAAGAAACTGCGCTTCTTCAAGACCCTGGTGGCGGTCGGCGTCAAACAGATCGAGGTGGCCTTCCCGTCGGCATCACAGAACGATTTCGATTTCGTGCGCCGACTGATCGAGGATGGGCATATTCCGGATGACGTGACCATTCAGGTTTTGACCCAGGCACGGGATGATCTGATTGCGCGCACCTTCGAGTCCCTGCGCGGAGCCAAGCGTGCCATTGTGCATGTCTACAATGCCACCGCACCCAGTTTCCGCCGCATCGTGTTCAAGCAGGACAAGGCCGGAGTCAAGGCGATCGCGGTCAAGGCCGCGCAGACCATCCAGCGCCTGGCTGCCGAACAGCCCGACACCGAGTGGACCTTCCAGTATTCGCCAGAGATTTTCACCTCCACCGAACTGGATTTTGCCGTGGAGGTGTGTGATGCCGTGCTGGATGTCTGGCAACCGACACCCGAGCGCAAGGTCATTCTCAATCTGCCAGCCACGGTGGAAGTGGCTACGCCGAACATCTATGCCGACCAGATCGAATGGTTCTGCCGGCATATCAGCCGGCGAGATAGTGTGCTGGTCAGCCTGCATACCCACAACGACCGTGGTACCGGTGTGGCCGCTACGGAACTCGGCCTGCTGGCCGGTGCCGACCGGGTTGAAGGCTGCCTGTTCGGTAACGGTGAACGCACCGGTAATGTCGACCTGGTTACACTGGCCTTGAACATGTACACCCAAGGCCTGCATCCGGGGCTGGATTTCTCCGATATTGATGCCGTGCGCAAGGTAGTCGAGGAATGCAACCAGTTACCAGTACACCCTCGTCACCCCTACGTCGGCGACCTGGTGCATACCGCGTTTTCCGGCTCGCACCAGGACGCGATTCGCAAGGGCTTTGCCGTGCAAGCGGCCGACGGCATCTGGGAAGTGCCCTACCTGCCGATCGACCCGGCCGACATTGGTCGCAGCTATGAGGCAGTTATCCGCGTCAACAGCCAGTCCGGCAAGGGCGGAATTGCTTACTTGCTCGAGCAGGAATACGGCATCAGCCTGCCGCGCCGCCTGCAGATCGAGTTCAGCCAGGTGGTACAGGGCGAAACCGACCGGCTTGGGCTTGAAATGACTGCCCGACAAATCCATGACCTGCTTGACCGTGAATACCTGCAAAATTCCAGCCCCTACAAACTGCTGGGCCACCGCCTGCAGGAGGAAAATGGCACCAGCGTCGTCGACCTGCGCGTCAGCCATCAGGGTGAGGAGCTGCATTGGCACGGTATGGGCAAAGGGCCTCTGGAGGCTGTTGTGGCTGCACTGCCGTTCAAGACCGAGATCATGGATTACCATGAACACGCGATCGGCTCCGGCACCAACGCCCAGGCCGCCGCCTATATCGAGCTGCGGCTTGAAGGTGAACGTTCATTGCATGGTATCGGCATCAACGGTAATATCACTACCGCCAGCTTCCGTGCCTTGTTCAGTGCGCTGAATCGTGCTCTGCAGCAGGCCGACGTCCAGGCGGCCTGAAGGCCAGCGCCAAAACCATTCAGGCCCCGGCAGACACTGTCTCCCGGGGCCTGATAGCAAGTAATACCGGATATTTATTCACCCTTGCCAGCATTCTGGGGCCGACGTATTGTCTGCGCACTGCCGCGCACACCTCTGCGGCCCCGTCTCACTGCAAGGAGTTACGCATGCCTGTATCCGCTTTACTGCAACCCGCCAAGGTGGGTTCTCTGCAATTGCCCAACCGCGTCATCATGGCGCCGCTGACCCGCCAGCGCTCACAGCAACCCGGCAATATCCCCTATGCACTGAATGCCACCTATTACAGCCAACGCGCCAATGCGGGGCTGATCATCAGTGAAGCCACTCAGGTGTGTCCGGAAGGCCAGGGCTACGCCTGGACTCCCGGCATCTACAGCGACGAACAGATTGCCGGTTGGCAGCACACTACGCAGGCGGTGCATGATGCCGGCGGGCGTATTTTCCTGCAGCTGTGGCATGTCGGCCGCATTTCACACAACCTGCTACAACCCGGCGCAACCGATCCGGTTGCCCCGTCCGCCATCCAGGCCAAGGCCGAATGCTTTGTGCAGGAAGCCAGCGGTAAGGCCTACAAGACGGCCACCGCCAAGCCCCGCGCGCTGACCAGCGACGAACTAGATGAAGTGAAAAAAGCCTATGCCGATGGTACTCGCAATGCCTTAAAAGCCGGCTTCGATGGCGTGGAAGTGCACGCGGCCAACGGCTATCTGCTGGATCAGTTCCTCTGCCCGAACAGCAACCAGCGCGAAGACGGCTATGGTGGGTCGATCGAGAAGCGTGCCCGCTTTGTCCTGGAAGTGCTGGATGATGTTATTGCTGCCGCCGGTGACAGTGGCAAGGTAGGGATTCGTATCTCGCCAATGGGTACCTTCAACGGTGTGGCGGATGACAATCCACAGGCAACCTTTGCCTACCTGGTCGGTGAACTGAACAAGCGCAACCTGGGCTATCTACACGTCAACCGCCCGGATTGGGTTGGCGGCGTCTACGAGGGCTTTGACGAACTGCTGGCGGAGATTCGCGAGGCCTACCAAGGCACCCTGATTCTGGCCGGCGGCATGACCGCCGAGAGCGGTGCTGCTGCGATTGAATCCGGTTTGGCTGACCTGATTGCCTATGGCCGCCCCTATATCGCCAACCCGGATCTGGTGCAGCGCATAGAAGCGGGTGCCGAGTGGAACCAGATCAACCCGAAAACCCTGTACGGCGGGGCTGGCGAAGGGTATACCGACTACCCGACCCTGAACCAGCAGGCTTGAAGGTAACGGCAAGCTGCCAGCTATGAGCGGCAAGGGACAAACCAGCAGCTAGCCGCATGCTTGCTTGAAGCGGCTAGCCTGGAGCTAACGAGCGGACAGCTCGTTAGCGCTTCTTCTTTTTGGTGTCCGCCATCAGCCGCCGCTTCTTGTTCACCTGACGGTCTGACAGCTTGACCTTCTTCTCGGCAAAGGGGTTATCACCCCCCTTGTATTCGACCCGGATCGGCGTTCCCGACAACTTCAGCACTTTGCGAAAGGTGTTTTCCAGGTAACGGGTGTAGGACTTGGGAATCGAGTCGACCTGATTGCCGTGCACAATAATGATCGGCGGATTGGAGCCACCCAGGTGGGCGTAACGCAGCTTGATGCGGCGGCTGTTGACCATCGGTGGCTGGTGTTCCTTGACCGCATCTTCAAGAATCTCGGTCATGCGCTTGGTTGGCACCTTGGTCATGGCGCTGGCAAAGGCTTTATCGACGGACTTGTAGAGCACACCAACGCCACTGCCATGCAGGGCGGAGATAAAGTGAATCTCGGCAAACTGGGCAAAGTGGAGACGACGTTCCAGCTCGATCTTCACATAGCGCTTTTCGCTGTCAT
>SKFV01000202.1 GCA_007117785.1 Pseudomonas sp. | reverse complement strand
TGCCCTTCACGGTCTGCAGGGACGACCAGCACTAGCTGGTCACGATAAATCTCTACGTCACCAAAAAACTCGTCACTGTAGGGTTTACCCGTTGGCAAATCGGGCTGCCAGTCCGGTTGCAGGCCAGAAAACTGCATGCTGTCGCGATACAGGTAATAACCTGGCGCGATATCCCACTGCAACTGCACCTCACCATCCGGCAGGGCCTGTTGACTGAAGCTGAAAGCTTTGTCGACCGGCAGAAAGTCATTCGACTGGGTTCCAAACAGGCTGGCCCAGACCAGTCCCGGCAGCAAGAATAGGGCGGCTAACAACAAACGCATGACGTGGCTCTTTTGCAGCAATTGTCATGCAAGCCTGGGCAGCGGAGATTAACGCAGGATTAAGCGGCATAATGTTGGCTTAATCCGGCCAGCACAGGCTATGCATGAACACGGGAGAGACATGGCATGCACATCTTGTTATGCGAAGACGATCCACTGATTGCTGCCGGCATTGTTACCGGTTTACAGGCAGACAACCTGATGGTCGAGGTGGCCAACACTGCCAGCATGACGGAGCAGCTGTTGTCCTGCGCCCATTTTGATCTGTTGATACTGGATCTCGGGCTACCTGATATGGACGGACAGCGCTTGCTGGAACGCCTGCGGCGGCAAGGACTGCGCCTGCCGGTACTGATCCTCAGTGCTCGCGACACCATTGATGACCGGGTCAATGGCCTGCGTGCCGGGGCCGATGACTATTTGCTCAAGCCCTTTGACCTGCGCGAGCTCAGTGCTCGCATACTGGGATTACTGCGACGCGCCGGCGGTCACAGTGCCGCGGTATTGCAGCATGGAGACCTGCAGTTTGACCCTGCCAGTGGTGATTGCTTCCTCGGGCAGCAACGGATAGAACTGTCACGCCGCGAACAGGCGCTGATCACTGCACTGCTGCAACACCCGCAACAGATTCTGTCGGCCGATCAGTTGAAGGACCGTGTGTACGGCTTGCAGGACGACGTCGAGAGCAATGCGCTGAATGTACATATTCACAACCTGCGCCGCAAACTGGGCAATGAGCTTATCGAGACTGTGCGCGGGCTGGGTTATCGGCTGGGTAAACCGATTACAGGCAATCCGCTATGAGCCTGCGTTTACGCCTGACCCTGATCATTGGCAGCAGCTTTGTCCTGCTCTGGTTGCTGGCCGCCGGTTGGTTGTTGCATGACTTACGCCAGCAAACCATGCAGGCCTTTGATCAGCGCCTGACAGCCTCGGCGCGCATGGTCGCCGGGCTGCTTGAGCAGATGCCGCAACAGAGCAGCTCGCCGGCCTTGTTCAATCCGGCCAGTGCCGCTGAACTGGGCATCCCCAATGAGCTTGCCTGTCAGGTCAGCTCGTTACAGGGCGAGATTCTCGCCAGCAGTAGCCGGTCCACCGGCCAGCCCCTGCCGGTTCGACAGCCGGGCTTTGCCGATCAGGAACTGAACGGTGAGTACTGGCGCAGCTTTACCTTGCAGCATGGTGACTTGCTGATTACAACCGCCGATCGCCTGGCAGAGCGTGAACAGCTGTCAACATCAGCCCTGCTGGCCGCCGGTATTCCGGTGGGGCTTGCCCTGCTCGGCAGCCTACTGTTGCTGTGGATAGCCAGTGGGCGCGGACTGGCTCCACTGCAACGCATGCAGGATGCGCTGGCACAGCGCAATGCCGACAGCCTGGAACCCCTGGCAGAGCAACCCTGGCCACGTGAGTTGCGGCCGCTGGTGGCCAGTCAGAACGCCCTGTTTGAGCGTATCAATGCCGCCTTTGAACGGGAAAAACAGCTCACCCACGATCTGGCCCATGAGCTGCGCAGCCCTCTGACCGCCATCAAGACCCACTTACAGATTGCGCGCCGCAGCACACCTGACATCGCCAAAAACAGCCTGGCACTGGCTGAAGAGGGCAGTGACCGACTCCAGCACACCCTGGAGCAATTACTCTTACTGGCCCGTATCGACGGGCAACTGGCAGCCAGCAAAGCACCGCAGGCTGATGCGGCTGACATCACTCGCATGGCGCTGGCTGCCCTGGGCGCGGATAGCCGTGAGGTCCAGTTGCACTGGCACGCTGAGCAACCAGAGACAACGATTGCCGTACCGGCAGCACTGGCGATTGCTGCCCTGCGCAACCTGCTGGAAAATGCACTGCGCCATGGGCCGGTACAGGGGCAAACAACCCTGACTGTCAGCCTGGAAAAGGATCAGCTGGTCTGGACTGTCAGTGACGGGGGTGGCGAGCTGTCCGCCCGGGCATTGGCGCAGCTGACACAACGCTTCTGGCGGGCGTCGGCTGACAAGAGCGGCAGCGGGCTCGGGCTGGCCATCGTCAGCGCCATTTGCCAGCGCTTTGGTGGCAGTCTGGAGATCAGCAACAGCCAGACCGGCGTCTGCGCCCGGCTGACATTACCGTTGCTTCAGAAGCCCAGGGCCATTTCCCAGTCTTCCTGATCGAGAAAACCAAGCACCTGCAGGGATTTCGGATCATCGGCGGTGGAGAAAAACAGGGCAGCGCCATATCCCGGGCTTTCCTCGGCATAGCCCAGGGCCTGGTTGAAACGCTTGATGCATCGGCTGTGGGTCACCAGGGCCAGGTTCTGCCCCGGACGCTTGTTGGCCATGACATCGTTCAGCAGATTGTCGTGACAGTTGATCAGCCAGTCGCGATCTTCACCCTGGTCGGCAAACACAATGGCTTCGGTTTCTGCCGTGCGCAGCAGGGGGCTGTTGAAAATATCGGTATTACCCAATCCCAGGTGTTGAAAATCCTCCTGCAGGGCAAGACCTGGCTCGACTGAACGCGCGGTAATGCCTTCATTGCCGGTCAAACAGGGAAGGTCGTACTTATCACAGCGCTCCAGGTGGCGCAGTACCACAATGATCTCACCTGCTTGCCAGTCTTCCAGCAAATCGGCCGTGTATCTGTGGTTTTCTTCCGACAGGTCGGCAATGGCCGGCGGCTCGAGCACCAGAAAGATCGCAACAACCACTCCGAGCACGCTGCTTACTTTCAGCTTGTGTTGCCACAGCCTGTACCAGAAACCTGAGTAATGGGACTGCACGGCCATAAGCCTCTCCAGAATAACGTCAAGGGAACTCAGACTAGACCGCTTGCATGACAGAAAGTTTACTGCGCCACGCTGATGCCAGTCCGACCGGCTGCCCTATGCCAAGGGCGACAAAGTCCGTACAATGCGCCGCCTCGTTGTCGATCGCCGGCACTCCATTTCTTCTCGTTCCGCAGGTTCTTCTCTTGATCTCTACTGCCAATATCACCATGCAGTTTGGTGCCAAGCCGCTGTTTGAAAATGTCTCGGTCAAATTCGGCAATGGCAACCGTTACGGCCTGATCGGCGCCAATGGCTGCGGCAAGTCGACCTTCATGAAAATTCTTGGTGGTGAGCTGGAACCCTCCGCGGGTCAGGTCATGCTGGAACCCAATGTACGCCTGGGCAAGCTGCGCCAGGATCAGTTTGCCTATGAGGAACATACGGTGCTCAACACCGTGATCATGGGCCATGAAGAGCTATGGCAGGTTCATGCCGAACGTGACCGCATCTATTCACAGGCGGAAATGAGCGAAGAAGACGGGATGAAAGTCGCCGAACTGGAGACAGAATTCGCCGAAATGGACGGCTACACCGCCGAATCCCGTGCCGGCGAGCTACTTCTTGGCCTGGGTATTCCACTGGAACAGCACAACGGCCCGATGAGCGAGATTGCGCCGGGCTGGAAGCTGCGCGTGCTGCTGGCCCAGGCGCTGTTTTCCGACCCCGAAGTGCTGCTGCTCGACGAGCCGACCAACCACCTGGATATCAATACCATCCGCTGGCTGGAAAGCATTCTGACCGAGCGCAACAGCACCATGATCATCATTTCCCACGACCGGCACTTTCTCAACAGCGTGTGCACGCATATGGCCGATCTGGATTTCTGCGAACTGCGACTGTTCCCGGGCAACTACGATGAGTACATGATGGCGGCGACCCAGGCGCGCGAACGTCTGCTGTCCGACAATGCGAAGAAAAAAGCCCAGATCGCCGAGCTGCAAACCTTTGTCAGCCGCTTTTCCGCCAACGCCTCCAAGGCCAAACAGGCGACCAGCCGGGCCAAGCAGATCGACAAGATCCAGCTTGACGAGGTCAAGCCATCCAGCCGCGTTAGCCCCTTTATCCGCTTCGATCAGAACAAGAAGCTGCATCGTCAGGCGGTGATTCTGGATCAGGTCAGCCAGGGCTTTGACGGTGAGACCCTGTTCAAGAACCTGAGCCTGCAGATCGAAGCTGGCGAGCGTGTAGCCATCATTGGCCCCAACGGCATCGGCAAGACCACCATGTTGCGCACTCTGGTGGGCGACATGCAGCCCTTGAGCGGCAGCGTCAAATGGGCCGAAAGCGCCGAGCTGGGTTACTTTGCCCAGGAACATGCCGATGATTTCAAACACGACTGGACGCTGTTCGACTGGATGTCGCAGTGGACCAGCGGCGGCGAGCAACTGATCCGCGGTACCCTGGGTCGCATGCTGTTTTCCAACGATGATATCGGCAAGTCGGTCAAAGTGATTTCCGGTGGCGAGCAAGGCCGCATGCTGTTTGGCAAGCTGATCCTGCAAAAAGCCAACGTGATGATCATGGATGAACCGACCAACCACCTGGACATGGAATCCATCGAAGCGCTCAACCTGGCGCTGGAAAACTACCCCGGCACCCTGATCTTCGTCAGCCATGACCGCGAGTTCG
>SKFV01000345.1 GCA_007117785.1 Pseudomonas sp. | reverse complement strand
CGATGCCGGCCTCTGTTACCCGCCGGAAAACCAGGTGATCGCCGTCAATACGGCATCCTCGCCATCAGTACCGGGGGCCGGTGTTGGCGTCGCAGCGGATCAGTCACTGGCAGCGGGCTTGCAGCAGCACGCTCTGATCTGGAGCGTGCTGGTATTTTTTGCTCTGGGACTCTTGTTGGCCTTTACCCCTTGCTCGCTGCCCATGTTGCCGCTGCTGGCCGGCCTGGTGGTCGGCAGTAACGCGAGTTCGGGGCGGGGTCTGATATTGGCGGGCGTCTATGTCCTGTGCATGGCGCTGGTGTTTGCCACCCTGGGTGTGCTGGCGGCTGCGCTCGGGGGCAACCTGCAGGCGACGCTGCAGCAACCCTGGTTACTGGGTACCTTTGTGGCCTTGTTCGTGCTGTTGGCGCTGCCCATGTTCGGGCTGTTCGAATTGCAATTACCCGCCTTCGTCCGTGATCGACTGGATGCTGCCGGGCAACGGCAGCGCGGCGGCAGTGTGCTCGGCGCGGGGTTACTGGGTCTGTTGTCAGGTGTGCTGGTGGGCCCTTGTATGACCGCCCCCCTGGCCGGTGCTTTGCTCTATATCGCTCAGACGGGCGATATGTTGCTGGGGGCGCTGGTGCTGTTTGCGCTGGGCGTGGGTATGGGCCTGCCCTTGCTGTTGGTGGTGACTGTGGGCAAGCGCTTTTTACCCCGTCCGGGCCCCTGGATGGAGCGCGTCAAGGCCGCCTTCGGTTTTCTGCTGCTGGCTGCCGCGGTCTTTGTTGCTCGCCCATTGCTTGATCCCGCACTCTGGCTCGGCCTCTGGGGTGCCTGGTTGATCTGTGTGGCGTTGGCCCTGACGGCGCTCCGGACCGCGGTTCCCCGTGGCCGGACCCTGTGGGGTGCTGGTGCCGCTCTTGGCCTGCTTTGGGGATTGCTGTTGATCATTGGGGCAGCCGGCGGGGCGACTGACTGGCGGCAACCGCTGGCCGTGTACAGTGGACAGGCCGCCACTGCTGCCGTGGCGCCGGCCGGGGATGTCGTGGATAACCCGCAGGCATTGCAGGCCCGCCTGGATCAGGCGGGCGCTCAAGAGCAATGGAGCATGCTGGTGTATACCGCCGACTGGTGTGTGTCCTGCAAGGTGATGGAGCAACGGGTGTTTGCCCGCGCAGAAGTGCATACCGCGTTGGCGTCCATGCAGCAATTACGTCTCGACGTGACAGACAACAGTGATGCCAGCCGTGCCTTGCTGCAAGGCTATGGCGTGATGGGCCCGCCCAGCATTCTGTGGATCGGGCCGGATGGTGAAGAAAGACGGGCATTGCGCATCACCGGCGAGGTGGATGCGGCACGCTTCCTGGCGCATGTGCAACAGGTCAAACAAGCAGACTAGATAAGCAGAGGACAACACGATGGACAAGCAGACAGGTAAATTATGGTCGGGCATCGCACTGGCGGGGAGCTTGCTGGCCATGCCGGCACTGGTTCCGGCAGAGGACTGGCCGGCTGCGGTGCGCGCTATTGAACAGCATGGCGGCGAGATCATGGGTGAGTTCGACGCACCTGGTGGGCTACGTGGCTTTGCTGCCAGCTTTGCGCCGGGCCAGTCGGTGGGTGTGTACCTGACGCCGGACAATGCCCATGTGATTGTCGGTACCTTGCTGGATGCTGACGGGCGCGACCTGTCATCGGCTGCTATTGATCAGGTAACCCTGGGACCGCAGACCGAGAAGATATGGCAGCAGCTGGCTGACAGTCATTGGGTGCTCGATGGTGACGCCGATGCGCCACAGATTGTGTATATGTTCAATGACCCGAACTGCCCGTTCTGTAACCGGTTCTGGCAGCAAGCGCGCCCCTGGGTTGAGTCAGGTCAAGCGCAGATACGCCATGTGATGGTGGGCATGCTCAGAGCTGACAGTGCGGCGCGTGCCGCCAGCATCATGGCTGCCGATGATCCGGCAGCAGCCTTGCTGGCGCACGAGCAGGGTGACAAGAGCCCGGCCATGCGCAGCATTCCGTCCGCTGTTCAGGCCCAGCTGGACAGCAACCTGGGCCTGATGCGAGAGCTCGGTGTGCAGGCGACGCCCTCCAGTTTTGCCCTCAATGCCGAGGGCATGATCCAGCAGCATCAGGGGGTTCCTTCACCGGATATCATGCAGCGCCTGATGGCGCCTTGAGCCCCAGCTTGCGGTAAAGCAGCAAGACCAGTAGTACCACGCCTATCGCCGGCAGCATGGCCAGGTTCAGGCCCGCCCAGCCCAGGCTGTGCAGCAGGGTGCCGGCGAGCAGCGAGGCCAGGGTAACCAGGCTGAAAATCAGCAGGTCGTTGATGCCCTGCACCTTGCCGCGCTCGCTTTCATTGTGGCATTGGGTGAGCAGGCTGCTACCGCCGATAAAGAGGAAGTTCCAGCCGATGCCGAGCAACACCAGCGCGGCAATAAAGTGAACCAGCTGGTTGCCACTCAGGGCGACCAGCACGCTGGTACTGAGCAGCAGGCAGCCGGCAAAGAGAACTCGCAGCAGGCCAAAGCGGGCGATCAGGTGGCCGGTAATAAATGAGGGCGCGAACATGCCCAGCACATGCCACTGCATGACCTGGGCAACCTGGTGCATCGCCAGGCCCTGAGCCGACATGGCCAGAGGGGTTGCGGTCATCACCAGCAGCATCACCGCATAGCCAATGGCGGCAGCGCTGACAGCAAGGATAAACGCCGGTTGGCGGGCAATCTGTGGCATGGGCCGCTGCACCTCACCGGCCCGGGGTTCACCGCTGGGCGGAACGCGCAGGCGGCTGAGCAGGACGATAGCAACCCCGGTCAGCACCGTCATGACCAGATAGGGGCCAGCCAACGGCTGGTCGGCCAGTAGCTGCTGGCTCAGGCTGGTATTCCACGGGCCAAGAAAGGCCGCCGCGACCCCCGCTGCCATCACCCAGGCAATCGCCTTGCTGCGTACTTCCAGCCGGGTTACATCGGCAGCGGCAAAACGGTGGTACATGGCAAAGCCCTGATACAGGCCCAGCAAGAGGTTGCCCAGGGCAAACAGCCAGAAGCTGTGCGCGTTGATGGCCAGCACGCAGAGGACGCTGCCACCAAGCCCGCCAACCCCGGTGCCGAGCATAAAGCCGGCGCGGCGACCGATGGCCTTCATCAACAGGGATGCGGGCAGAGTCGTCAGTAGGGTACCGAACATCATCATGGCTATCGGCAAGGTAGCCCAGGCCGGGTCGGGGCTAAGCTGAAAACCCACCACACCGCTGAGCGTCAGCACCCCGATCGAGACGATCATGAAAATGATCTGGCAGAGCACCAGAATCGACAGATTACGTTTTTCGGCTGCCAGCAACTGGCTCATGCAGTGTCCTTGTGAATCGCCTGGAGGCCCATGCTAGCTCAGGTCAGGTGACTGGCAGAAGATAATTATCAGGAAGGTTGCTGACCAGGCGGATAGACCACCCATTCCGGTTCATCGAACTCACCCAGCAGACGAATCTCGACAAAGGGGGCAGCACTCTGAATGATCTGTTTGACCTTTGGGTCGGGCGTGGACTCCATGGCATCGCGTGACGCCTTGCTGTCCCAGCGGGCAATGGCAATGAGGTGTCTGGGGTCGTCCAGCTTGCGGTGCAGTTCGGTGCCGCGCGCGCCGGGTGCCTGCTGGATGATGGCGCTGGCGCGTAGCCAGGCATCGGCGTAGTCCTCGGCTTGATAACCATCCTTGATGCGAACCTCAAAAATGAATTTCATGGTCTTGGCTGTTTATCCTCCGCTGGTGGCGATTCTTGCAACGCGGCTGTTTATCACTATGCATGACGATGACTGTTCGATTGATCAGCCATTCACACTATTTGATCATCAAGTTTTGAATGTCTGCTCACTCTAGCTGAAAGCGGGGTGATTTGCAGGCGAGCATCAATCAGTGGGGTCAGTGCTGCGCTGGCTGGTCTTGTGCGATAGGCGCAAGCTGCGCAGACTGCGTTTGACGTTTTTCAGATGGTTGACCAGCTCTGGCCCGCGGCGCATGGCCATGCCCATGGCCAGCACATCAATCACCACCAGATGGGCAATACGAGAAGATAGCGGGGTGTAAATATCGGTATCTTCTGGTACGTCGATAGGGATATGAATCTTGGCTAGTTCAGCAAGGGGGGTCTGGCTCGGGCACAGACTGATCAGGGTGGCACCGGTTTCGCTGACCAGGCCGGCGGAGTGCAGCAAGTCCTTGGTTCGCCCGGTTTGCGAGATGGCCACGGCGACATCGTCCGGGCCCAGCGTAACTGCTGACATTGCCTGCATGTGCGGGTCGGAATAGGCGGCGGTTGAGACCTGCAAACGGAAGAACTTGTGTTGCGCATCGCTGGCGACGGCGCCGGAGGCACCAAAGCCATAGAATTCGACCCGTCGCGCTCGAGCCAGTGCGGCGATGGCCAGCTCCATCGCCGCCGGGTCCAGGCGTTCGCGCACGTCCATCAGGGTGGCCAGGGTGGTGTCGAAGATTTTCAGTGACAACTGCTCGACATCATCTTCTTCACTGATTGAAAATTGACCAAAGCTGGCACCCGCAGCCAGGCTCTGGGCCAGTTTCAATTTCAGATCCTGAAAGCCACTACAGCCAATGGCGCGACAGAAGCGCACGATGGTCGGTTCGCTGACACCCACCTGCTGCGCCAGGTCGGCCATGGAAGAATGCATGACCTGAGCAGCCTGGGCCAGCACATGGTCAGCAACCTTGAGCTCGGATTTGCGCAGGACAGGGCGGCTGGCGGCGATGTGTT
>SKFV01000003.1 GCA_007117785.1 Pseudomonas sp. | reverse complement strand
GTTTTAACCAGTATTCAATAAATACCTGGGAGGGGGGCTCCTGCTTCGGTGCAGCCGCTATATATATTATAGAGCAGACACCCTATGACAAAGTGTCGCTCATCCAAGCATTTGACAAGGTACAAAATATTAGACTATAGGTTAAACAGCTAAGGAATTTCATTTGCATTGAAGTGCGCGGTAGTTAGACAACACCCAGGGATGCAGCATGTCTATTCAAGCAGTCAGCGCTCGTTACGAGTTTCGTATTTTCGGTCAAAGATTCAACTTCTGGCATCAGCGGATGGCGCGGCTATCGGAGCCCGTGCCGGAGAAATTCTGGTCAAGACAGTCCAGCGAAGTCTATTTATTATCGCCTCGTGACCAGCGACACAATGTCAAACTCCGCAACGGCATGCTGGATATCAAAGTGTTGCTGAAACAAGAAAACTCGCTGGATCAGTGGGATGTAGCCAGCAAAACAGCCCTGACCAAGGGCGTCAAAGAAATACAGCCGCTACTGCAACAAGCTCTTGCCTACGGTGACTTGTCGCTTAACGAAGACGCATTAGACGAACTGTCACTGGTGGCTGCAGTAAATGACCATCCCGAATTACTCGCCGTTCGTGTTAGCAAAGTGCGCCAAGGTTATCGTATTGGCAACTGCCTGTGTGAATATGCTGAAGTACTGATCAACGATGCAAAAGTTTATTCATTGGCCGTTGAAGCCGAAGACCCTGTCGACATCCGCAACACTATTAAACAGATCAGCCTACCCGAGCATGACAACATCAGTTACCCCGAAGCTATTCGCCGCATTATCGGCTGGCGTTCTGACCAGCTTGTTTATGGTGAGGGATGAATTATGGCCATGGAAATCGAGCGCAAGTTCCTGGTTCGCAATGATGCCTATCGCGAAGCGGCCAGTTCGCACAAACATATCAAGCAAGGCTATTTGCAATCCGCCCCGGAACGCACTGTGCGCGTGCGCATTAAAGGCAACAGTGGCTACCTGACCATCAAAGGTATAGGGGACCAGAGTGGTACAAGCCGCTTCGAGTGGGAGCAAGAAATAAGCATCAGCGATGCCGAGGCCCTGCTGTCACTCTGCGAACCGGGGATCATCGACAAGGTTCGCTACCTGGTACCCGTAGGCCAACACACTTTCGAAGTTGATGAGTTTGCCGGAGAGAATGCTGGGCTGGTCATGGCAGAAGTCGAGCTTAACGCCCCTGATGAGGTCTTTGAGCAACCTGACTGGCTGGGCGAAGAAGTAACCGGTGAAACCCGTTATTACAACTCATCACTGAAAAAGAAGCCTTTCACTACCTGGTAACCCCGCGTGAATACCTCTCTTTTTTGGCGGTCTTCACATTGATGTAACACACCTGTCACATCTGCTTTCTAGGATAAACAGGCCAATACTGATCGCATAATCAACAATGGGAGTTGCGTGATGCATCGTACAATCAAGGAAGCCAAAAAAACCAGTCGCCCCGGAATGTCTCTGGGAAAAGTCAGTGGTATTGCTCTGCTAGCTGCCTGTATGGGGCTGGCTCAAGTCACACATGCATCGGAAACCGAACGGCTGATGGAAATTCTGGTGGAGAAGGGCATCCTCAGTGCCGCTGAAGCCGATGCCATTCGCGCCGAAGCACGCGCCGAACCAGCCGGTGAAAAGGTAGAGCTGATCGGCGCCGAAATGGGTTATGAACCGACCCAACCCGTCAAGGATAGCCGCCCGAACATTTCCGCCTTTCCCTTTGGCGTGCAATCTGCGGACGGCAAGGATATTTTCCGTATCCGTGGCCGTGTACAAATGGATGCAGCCTGGCAAGACTTTGGTGATGACATCCAGAATGTTGCCCGCCAGGGACACTCATTCCCCAATTACGGCGTCATTTTGCGTCGGGTGCGCCTGGGTGCCCTCGGGGTATTCCAGGAAAACTGGGAATGGCAGCTGGAAGTCGACTTTGCCGAAAACGAAGTAGATCTGGCCAACGCTTATCTGGCCTACCTGACCCCGCATGGCCGCCTGGCTGCCGGCTACTTCAAAGAACCCTTCACCATGGAGTACGCCACCAGCTCGCGCTATATCACCTTCATGGAACGCTCAACCGCAGTGGATGCCTACAAGACCAATCGCGAGCCAGGCCTGATGTTTGAAACCATCAAGCCGAACTGGTACGGCGCCATTGGTATTTTTGGTGGTGGCATCGAGTATGACCGTGAAGTACAGGAAGGCTGGGCCATTGGCGGCCGCCTGTCCGTCGCGCCTTACCTGGACGGAACAGACTTTGTGCACCTGGGCGGTAGCTTCAACTACCGCAGTAACGCGAAGAACCGTGATACCGGTCAGCTCAACGAAGTTCGTTTGCGCACCCGTGAAGGCACGCGTGCCATCGATGCCCGCCTGATCGGCCGAGATGACCTGGTAGCCATCGACAATTACACCCGCAGCGGTCTGGAACTGGCAGCCGGCCGAGGCCCCTGGTGGATGCAGACGGAATATGTGCGAGTCGATCTGGATATCGACCGTGATGCGCTGGCCGATGCCCTGTCTGCCTCCAACCGCACAGATCGCAGCTCGCTGACTCAGGATGGCTGGTACTTCCAGACCGGTTATTTCCTCACGGGTGAGTCGAAACCTTATCGTGCCTTCAGTGGCGACTTCGGTCGTCTCCGCCCGAACCAGAACTTCTCGCTGCAGAATGGTGGTCGCGGCGCTCTCGAACTGGCATTCCGCTATTCGGTTGCCGACTCGCTAGAGCACACTCGGGTGGGTCGCGGTCAGAAGCTGGAAACCTGGACTGGTGGCCTGAATTGGTATCTGAATCCGGAAACCCTGATCCGTGCCAATGTGATCTACCTCGAAGGCGAGCGAGATGTCTTCAAGGATGACGGCTGGGTTTATGGCTTGCGTATGCAGTACCTGTTCTAAGCTGTTGGCCGGTGACACCAGCACCGGCCGGGCTTACTTCATGGCCCGTCTGCATGCAGACGGGCCAGTTTTTGTTTGGCCGCAAGGTGAAGCATGCAGTCCCAAAGCTACTCCCCTCTGAAAATACTTGGCCGCTTATTGCTGATCTGCGCCTGCCTGTTACCGCTGCAAGGCAATGCAGCAGACGAAGCCGCACTCGATTTCCCCAATCAGCCGATTCGCATCATTGTCTACACCAGCCCCGGCGGGCTAATTGATTTTACCGCCCGCCGCTTTGCCGAAGTGGCGCGCAAGCATGCCCCCGATCAGCCCTTCGTGGTAATCAACAGGCCCGGTGGCGGTGGCATTGTCGCCTTTGAAGAAGTCCTGCAAATGCCAGCCAACGGCTACACCTTGATGGCTGTCACTCGCTCGAATATATCCAAACTGGTCGCCACTGGCCGCAGCGGGCTGATTGACGCCTTCGACTGGCACGCCTACATCATGGACAACCCGCATGTACTGATCACCCATACTCAGGGAGGTCTGCAAGACTGGGATGACCTGCTCAGCAACGCCCGCGAGCAAGATGGTCGGCAGCTCTGGCTGGGTGCCGATATTGGCGGGGTCAAACACGTTTCCGGGATCAAGATGGCACGGGCTGCCGACATTGACATGCGCTGGATTCCTTACAGCAGTGGAGGTCAGGCAATTGCGGCTTTAATGGGCAATCTTGGCGGCGTGTATCTCGGCAACCCTAATGACGCAATGCGCTCGGATGACCTGCGCGTAGCGGTAGTAGCAGCCAGAGAGCGCATGGCAGACTTTCCCGACAAACCGACCTTCACCGAACTGGGTATCGACGGGCTTGAAGATGAACTGATATGGCGAGGGTTCGCCTTGCGCAAGGGCGTTCCCGAACCTATCAAGGAATGGTACAGCGAACTGATTCAGGCCGTGGTCAATGACCCCGACTGGATTGATGGCTGGGCCGGTGAAGGAGTCAACCTGACCTATCGTGGTCCGGAGGAGTTCAGTCGCATAGTTGATCGCGATCGCGACGAGTTCGCCTTCTACCTGCGTGATGTAGGCCTTGTTTACGATGTACCTGAGAGCAGAAGTCGGCTGCGGTTGATCAGCGAGACGCCCGGGCGCTACTTTTTCAGTGGATTCATGCTGACTCTGAATATAGTGCTTGCCGTCATGCTGTTTCATTCCGGGCTACGGCCACGCGCCGGTGAAATCGTTTTGTTGCTGGTGCTGACGTCCCTATCGGTACTTTTCTACTTGCTTACAGTCAACATGCCTCCACCCTCTCCAATAGACCGTATTGGGGCACAGGGCGTACCTCGTCTGTGGATTATATTGATGATCCCGCTCGCAATAACAAAAGTGTATTTGCTTGCCAACCACCCACTCAAAGGTGACCCGAAAAACAGCCCACGCTTCCTGATCGGTTTCATAAGCTTGTTATTGGGCTACGCGCTATTGATTCCATGGATAGGCTATCACTTGCTAACACTGATCTATCTACCCGCAATCCTCTGGATGCTCGGCTATCGTCGCCCGCTACGCATCGGCATCATAACCGTCGCCTGGCTGCTGTTTTCCTGGCTGGTATTCCAGCGCCTGCTTTATGTTGACTTGCCCGGCGGCCTAGTGCTGTCAGCGCTGCCCGGAGGACTGAGCCATGTTTGATCACCTGCTTGGAGGCCTGCTTGAAGTTATGGCCTGGGCACCCTTATTGATGATTATTGGCGGCATCATGCTGGGCATTGTAGTCGGCGCCATGCCAGGGCTGTCACCGTCAATGGGCGTTGCCTTACTAGTCCCTTTCACTTACGGCATGCCCCCGGTACTTGGCTTGATTTTGCTGGTATCCATCTATATTGGTGCCAGTTACGGTGGCTCGATCACCGCAATTACCGTCAATGCACCTGGCACTGCCTCGTCGGTAGTTACTGCGATCGACGGGTTTGCTCTGACCAGCCAAGGTAAACCAGCTACTGCACTGGGTTTTTCAATCGTTATTTCCGCCTTCGCGGGCATCTTCGGCACTCTCATCCTGATCTTTTTTGCCGGCCCGTTGGCAGCCGTCGCGGTCAGCTTTCACCCGGCCGAGTATTTCGCCATCTCACTGTTTGGCCTGGCGACCATTGCCGCGCTAGCTGGCGACAACTGGCTGAAAGCCCTTTTTGCCGCGCTACTTGGACTGCTGATCAATACCATTGGTACCGATCCGATTTCCGGGGCCGAACGCTTCACTTTCAATCTCGCTCCCCTGGCAGATGGCTTCCAGCTGATTCCAGCCTTGATCGGGCTTTTTGCTCTCAGCGAAGTCTTTACTGCCATCGAGTCCAGGCGCTTTGAGAGCGCTCAGTTCAGTAGCAAAGATGACCCTTGGCCACGCCTGGGCGACTACTGGAAGCAGCGTTATCTGGCTCTGCGTTCAACCGTTATCGGTACCCTGATCGGTATTTTCCCCGGTGCAGGGGCAACCATTGCCTCCTTCATCAGTTATGGCTTCGCCAAACGTATGAGCAAGCACCCGGAGGAATACGGCAAGGGCAGTATTGAAGGGGTAACCGCTTCGGAAGCTGCCAACTCCGGCTCGGTAGGTGGCGCCATGGTGCCGCTGCTGACCCTGGGGATTCCGGGCAGCGCAACCACTGCCGTACTGATCGGCGCCATGATGATCCACAAACTGACCCCCGGACCACAGCTATTCCTGAGTAATCCAGCGCTGATCTACAGTATTTTTGCTGCCATGCTGGTCGCCAACCTGGCCCTGCTGGTGATTGGTCTGGCCGGTAGCCGGCTGTGGGTAAAAGTCACCGACATCCCCAAACCCATCCTGTTCAGCCTGATTACCGTAATGGCCGTGATCGGCGCCTATTCCGTTCGCAACTCGATGTTCGATGTGCTCTGCTGCATCGGCTTTGGCATTCTGGGTTGGCTGCTGAAACGCTTTGACTACCCGCTGGCACCGGTGGTGCTGGGCATGGTGCTGGGCTATATCGCCGAGAGTAACTTCCGCCGCGCCATCATGATGGATGGTTTCAGCGTGTTCTTTACTCGTCCGGTGAGTGCCGGTTTGTTACTGATTGCAGTGCTGTCGCTGACCCTGCCGTTCTTGTGGCAACGCTGGCGTCAGAGACAAGGTAAACATTAATAAACCACCGGCCAAGGGGCCAGGCCGGTGGTTTCCGCTCAACCTGGATCAGGCAGAGACGGGAGTACGCCAGTCATCAGAACCGGAAGTACCAGAGACTTCGTGGGTCCAGACGATTTTGCGGTAGGTGAAGTACACATCTTCCAGATGGGTGAAGTGTGACTTGTTCGGATCCTGGCAGTTGGGCATGTTGGACTGAATGTCGACGATGATCGCGTCTTTCAGTTCGATGGTGAAGTAATGCTCCTGAGTGCCAGTGGCCGAGGTGCGGTACCACTCCAGACGACAGTTGTTCAGACGCTCACCCGAGGTCAGGGCGTTGAACAGCAACGGGGAAGACTTGTCGAAAACCTTGGTGATCATCAGCGGCTTGTGTACACGTTGGCCAGTCGGCTGACCGGATTGAGGATCACGCGGGATGATAACCTGATGATCGTAGGCCTGAACCAGAATCTGGTCTTCATGACCTTCCTGGTAGATGTTGCCGACCGAGTCTTCGGTGAAAGTGCCGGCGGTGATCAGACCTTGTTTGGTGCCTTCGATACTCAGATACGCGGGTGTTGGCATTGTGCTCTCCTTGCCTGGTTGTCTGCCCCATCAGCGGGGCTTGGAGCCATAACCATTACAAGTGCCGTGCCATCTATTTTAATTCCTTTTTTTTCAATGAGTTAAAGTTTTATCGCTAACTACCAATCAGTCTTTGTGCGTCAGTTCACATAAAAGTGCGCAACATACTGCGCACTCCGTGTGGCAAGTTGCGTAAAGTGTCGTCATCCACGGCCAGAGCAGCCTCACAGCACAAAGGCTCTTCTACGGCTTGCACCAGTGCGCAACTTTCTGCGCAGAACAACAAACAGCACGATCAAGGGTCGGATAAAATTTCCGCAACCCATAAGCCGCGCTGCTCAAAGCAACGACAGCTGTATGCAACCCGAATCTACGGATAAAACATGAATCCTACCGAGCAAAACAGTATTCTTACTGAACAAGACCCGATCACTGTGGTTATATCGCGACGCGTCATCAAAGGCTGCGAAGCAGAATTCGAGCACCTCAGTAGCCAGATGACCGAGCGTGCGGCGCATTTCTCTGGCTATCTCGGAGCCAGCATGTTCCGCCCTGCCAGTGCAGAGGATCCGGAATACCGCATCCTGTTCAAGTTCAGCGACCCTGAGACTCTGGCAACCTGGCAGGCTTCCACTGAGCGCAACGACATTCTGGAACAAATCGAACCCCTGCTGGTCGAGCCGAGCAAGGTCGAAACCACCTCCGGTATCGTTACCTGGTTTACCCTGCCCGGACACAACCCCGTCACGCCGCCGCCGAAATACAAGATGACCATAGTCAGCTGGCTTGCCCTCTACCCCACCGTCACCCTGATCTTCCTGCTGTTCGGCCCCTTGTTAGAGCAAATCCCCTTACTGCTGCGCACCCTGCTGATCACCGCTGTGGTCATGGTCTGCATGACCTATCTACTGATGCCGCGCTTTACCCGCTGGTTCGCCTTCTGGCTGTATCCGAAGAAACAGCGCAACGTGCGCTGATGCACCAACAGTGCGACCAATCATCACTGCAGTAATGCAGTGGCGGCAAGGCGCGGCTACAATGCGCCTTTATTTCTCCACGGTTACTGCCATGTCCCTGCCTGCCCACCACCTTGAACTGCTCAGCCCGGCGCGTGATGCTGCCATTGCTCGCGAGGCCATACTGCATGGCGCTGATGCGGTGTACATCGGCGGGCCCGGCTTTGGCGCACGGCACAATGCGGCAAACAGCGTGGCCGACATTGCTGCACTGGTGCCTTTTGCCCATCAATACCACGCACGGGTATTTGTCACCCTCAACACCATCCTTCACGATGAAGAGCTTGAATCCGCACGCCAGCTGATCCACCAGCTGTATGACGCCGGCGTGGACGCACTCATCGTGCAGGACATGGGCATCATGGAGCTGGATCTTCCGTCGATCGAGATCCATGCCAGCACCCAGTGCGACATCCGCAGCGTGGAGAAAGCGCGCTTTCTTGGCCAGGCAGGGTTTTCACAGCTTGTGCTGGCACGCGAACTCAGTCTGGAGCAGATCCGCAGCATTCATCAGGCCGTAGACACGCCACTGGAGTTCTTTGTGCATGGCGCCCTGTGCGTCGCCTATTCCGGTCAGTGCAATATCTCTCACGCGCAGACCGGGCGCAGCGCCAACCGCGGTGACTGCTCGCAGGCCTGCCGCCTGCCCTACACCCTGACTGATGAGCATGGCGGCGTGGTCGCCTATGAAAAGCATTTGCTGTCGATGAAGGACAATAACCAGACCGCCAACCTGACCGCGCTGGTGGATGCAGGCATCCGCTCGTTCAAGATCGAAGGCCGTTACAAGGATGCCGGCTATGTGAAGAACATCACCGCCTGGTACCGTCAGCAACTGGATGCCGTGCTTGCCGAGCGACCGCATCTGGCCCGCGCCTCCAGCGGCCGCAGTGAGCACTTCTTTGTGCCCGACCCGGACAAGACCTTCCATCGCGGCAGTACCGATTACTTCGTGACTGAACGCAAGCTGGATATCGGCGCCTTCGATACCCCGACCTTTACCGGGCTGCCGGTCGGTGAACTACAACAGGTGCGCAAGAACGATCTGCTGGTCAGCACCGAGGAGCCCCTGAGCAACGGCGATGGTCTGAATGTACTGGTCAAGCGCGAGGTGGTGGGCTTTCGCGCCAACATCGCCGAACTGCTCAGCCAGCATCAGGATGAAAGCGGTCAGCCGCGCTGGTTTTACCGCATTGAACCCAACGAACTGCCGGCAGCGCTGCGCCGCGCCCGCCCGGGCCAGAGGCTCAATCGCAATCTCGACCACAACTGGCAACAGGCCTTGCTGAAGCCCTCCGCCGAACGGCGTGTTGCCTTGCGCTGGCAGCTGTCTGGCGATGCTGCAGCCCTGCAACTCAGCGCGCATAGTGAAGACGGTGTCGCAGTCAGCCAAACCCTCGACGGCCCCTTTGAAGCGGCACAAAACACCGAGCGCGCGCGCACCCAGATCGAGGACCTGCTGACCCAACTGGGAAACACGCACTACCACTGTGAAGGCGTGGAGCTGGCACTGCCGGAGATCCCCTTTATACCGCTGTCACGTCTCAAGGCGCTGCGCCGGGCGCTGATCGAACAACTGGATAGCGCCCGCCTGGCCGCCCACCCGCACGGCAGCCGCAAAGCCGTCAGCGTCCCACCGCCGGTGTATCCGGATTCACACCTGAGTTTTCTGGCCAACGTGTATAACCACAAGGCGCGTGCCTTTTACCAGCGCTTCGGGGTTGAGCTGATTGATGCCGCCTTTGAGGCGCACGAGGAAACCGGCGAAGTGCCGGTCATGATCACCAAGCATTGCCTGCGCTTCTCTTTCAACATGTGCCCGAAACAGGCCAAGGGCGTAACCGGCGTGCGCATTAACGCCAAGCCGATGCAACTGGTGCACGACAACGAAACCCTGACGCTAAAGTTCGACTGCAAGCCCTGCGAGATGCACGTGATCGGCAAGATCAAGGGCAACATCCTGCGCCAGCCGTTGCCGGGCAGCGGCAACAACATTGTCGGCTCGATCACCCCTGAAGCGCTGAAGAAGACTATCAAGGGTGCTCGCACGCCTTGAGCAGCCCGCCCGCCAACTTGCAATCAGCCATCATCTTGCGTAACGAAGCTGTTTAATACACCCAGAAGTATTCATGTCAGCCAGCGCCCGTAACGCAACCACGCTGATCAAGCATATGCACCTTCGCATCATGCTGATGGCCGCCGCAACAGTCTTGTTGACATCAATACTAGCCGGGCTGGCTGCCGTCCTGCCCTATTATCAATCGTCACGCAGCAACCTTGAAAACAGCCTGCAGATGGCCACCGAGGCCCATGCTGATGCGCTGCATCATAAACTGGTGCGCTATCAGGATATTGCCCGCCAGTTCACCAGCCGTACTGAAATCCGCCGCCAACTGGAAGCCTACACGCGGGGAGACGTTAGCCTGGCAGAACTGCAGCGCTATACCACCCCTCGCCTAGCCGATGCCATGAGCCAGACGCCCGATGTTGCCGGCCTGATCCGCCAAGATATGAAGGGCACAAACATCAGCCAGATTGGCCAGGCCGTTCCAGTAGCCCATACTGCAGCCAGCCATGCCCCTGGCTATCCCTGCCATATCCGGCGTCAGGCAGATGGCGGCTTGTTGATTCAGGCCTGCGCGCCAATTCACGATGACAGCGGCGTACAAATTGGCCGTGATCTGGTTTTTTTCCATGCCCAGCCCTTACTGGATCAACTCCAACTGCACACCCGTCTGGGTAAGGAAAACCTTATCTGGCTGACTGATACGGCTGGACGCCACATCCTCTCCAACACGGCGGGAGAGATCAGCGTCAGCACAGAAATAGAGCTATCACCATTGGCCGACACCGACAGCCATGACCTTGTCCTGTTCCAGCCGCCACTCGGCGAGGGTCAGTGGCAGCTGCATGCGGCGATTCCCGTCAGTCAGTTGCAACAACAACTTCGTGAATTGCTGTTCTGGCCCGCTATTATCATCCTACTCCTGGCTCTGGCCGGCGCCCTGCTTGCCAACTACCTGATCAACCCCCTGCTGCGCAAAGTTCGCCGACAAGCCCGTGAACTGGAATGCTTTGCCCAGAACCAGCGCCAGGCTGCCAGCGTTTTTCGCCACAGCAGCGAAGCCATCCTGATCACCAGCCCGACCAACAGCATTATCGAGGCAAACCCAGCTTTTAGTAGCCTCACCGGCTATAACGCCCAACTTCTGGTCGGCAAACCGCTACAAGACCTGCTGGTAAAGCGCGATGGACTGGCCAAGGATATCCGCAAGGTTCTTGAGCGACTGAAGAAAGATGACGCCTGGCAAGGAGAGATCCAGTACTGCTGTGCTGACGGCAAAGAGCTGATTGCCCTGCAGACCATCAGTACCGTACGTGACGAAGACGGCGCCCTGGTTCGCTATATACACATATTCAACGACATCACCGCCAAAAAACACGCGGAAGAAGCCGTCCGCCATCGCGCCTTGCATGACGAACTGACCGGCCTGCCCAATCGCACTGCGCTCGAAAGCCACTTGGCGCAAAGACTGAACCGGCGACGTCAGGATGACAGCCAGGCCTTCGCCGTACTTTTTCTCGATCTTGACCACTTCAAGGAGGTCAACGACACCCTCGGCCACCAGGCCGGTGACGACTTGCAACGCAAGGTTACCGAGCGCCTGCAACACCGACTGCGTTCTGAAGATATGCTGGCGCGTCTGGGCGGCGATGAGTTCATCATCGTACTTGAACCTGTCCAGGACCCAGAAAGTGCAGCGCAGGTTGCAAGTAACATGATCGCTGAACTGGTCAAACCTTTTACCCTCGACAAACAGCAGGCACAGATCGGCGTTTCTATCGGCATCGCTATTTACCCGGAGAATGGACAAGATAGCCAAAGCCTGCTCGAAGCAGCAGACGCGGCCATGTATCGCGCCAAGGATGCCGGGAGAAACACCTGGTTTTTTGCGGGTAGCACAAGCAACGAACAGCTTTCGGAGGAGTAATTGCGAACAACAGCCCTTGCCCCCACAAAGTGAACGGGTAAAATGCGGCAACCTCTCTGGCACGGGTCATTAGCCTGATGCCCCTATCACCTAGCCTACTATTCAGGAGATACGTAGCTAATGAAGAAAACATGGATGGCCCTCCCTGCGGCCCTGGTACTCACCCTGGCCGGCTGCGGTGGTAATTATCCGGGCAATGCCACGCTCGAACTGCCTGACCAAATCCCTGAAAACGTCAGCCTGTCTGGCGTTGTCCTGGAGCTGGATAGCAGCATCATGGACAGCCTTGAACCCCTGGAAGCCATGCGAGAAGAAATCCGCGCCTTTATGGAAGATCCTGACGGGATCAGCCTGTCATTCTGGCGCGATATCTCCAGCGAACGCCGCGAACAGATTGAAGCCCTGCGTGACGAGTACGCCGAAGCACAGGCCGCCCGCATGCAAGCCTACAATGACTGGCGTGCAGAGCAGACAAACAACCTGGAGCAGGCGCGCACGGAAAGAGAGGTTGTGGAGGCTGAGCGTGAGCGCTTCCAGTCCTTTGCCGGCGAAGCAGAAGCTCGGGTAACGATTATCAGCGACAACATCAAAGCTGCCGAAGAGCGCCAGGGCGCTATCGGTAACGAAGTGCGCGATTACACCAACCAGCGCATTATTGATGAGCAACTGGCTGTGCGTCAGCTGGGACAACGGGCCAATGTGCTGTCCTGGAGAAGTTCACGCTGGCGCGATGGTGTTGATATCAGCGGCTTGAGCTGTGATCAACATGATGATCGCGTCACTCTCGACCTGACTGCCGAAGACCGCTCTTGTGTCTACATCAGCTATCCGGTTGCCGCGCTCGCCAACGAAGAATATGACGAGCTGCTGCGCAAAGCCACCCGTGAGCACCTCGAACTCAACCGCGACATCGGCCAGACCTCGACCTGGAATCGCCAGGCTACCGGCCTGCGTGGTGAACTGCAGGAAGCCCGCGAAGCCTTGCAAAACGCGCAAATCCTCGCCGAAAACCAGACCGGCACAACAGCACGTACGCTGGAATCCAATCTTAACCAGCTGAACGCGCGCATTAACCGCATGGAGCAACAGCTCAGCGAAGCAGCCGACCAACTCACAGAAGGCCGCTTTGCCCACTTTGTGCCCGTTGACCGCAGTGCCGGCACGCAAACTGCCCGCCAGCTGCGCAATAGCCTGAACGGTCACCTGGCAGACACCCGCGAGCGCATTGTGGAACGCGCAATTAAGAATGAGGTTGAGCTGGACGGACAGGGCAACGCCAGCGGTCTATCACGCAAAGGCGACTACGTACTCGCCCTGGTGGATTTCCGTGAGCAATCGTCCTTTGGCCGGACCCGTGTAGAGCATATTGCCAGCCTGATTGATGTCAGTAATAACGAGCCAACCATCCGCGACAAACAGTTGGTCATCACGACCGACGACCCGGTAGTCGGCAGCGGCAGCTATACTGCTGACGATCGCATCACTGACCTGGTCTACCGCGCCTTCACTCGCCTCCAGTCCAATAACTGAACCTGTCTCATGCGTGGAGTATGTCTTTACTGCTCCACGCATGACTGCCCTGACCTCACTTACTGCACACCCCCCCCGCCGCACCCAGCGGACTTCGCTTATAGCGCCGAATCAACTCTGCCGATAATCCTGTACGCCAAGAGCAACTGCAGTCACATTGCGACTTCCGGCAAGCATGCAATCAGCACGCACATAGCGCCAACCATGATAAACAGGTAGACAAAAATGAGTGAATTTTCCGGCAAGACCGCCGTTATCAGCGGCGGCGCAGAAGGTATCGGCTTGAGTATTGCCATGGCCCTGGGCCTGCAAGGCATGCAGATTGTGCTGGGTGATATCGATACCCAGCAACTGGCGAAAGCCGAACAGGCCCTGCAAGACGCCGGAATCAGCGTACTTGCCGTGCCACTGGATGTGACCAAGCCCGAACAGTGGCAAGCACTGGCAGAGCAGGCCAGCGCCCACTTTGGCAAACTGCACATGCTGGTCAATAACGCTGGCGTCGGCGGCGGTACCGGTACGATCGAACAGATCGACAACAACGAATGGCGCTGGACCATGGATGTCAATCTGATGGGCGTACTCTATGGCACTCAGACCCTGGTGCCGCTGATCAAGCAACACGGCGAAGGCGGCTGGCTGCTCAATGTCGCCTCCATGGCCGGCATGGGTGGCGTACCCTATGGTGGCGCTTACACCGCCAGCAAGGTCGCCGTGGTCGGCATGTCGGAAAGCTGGCAGGTTGAACTCAAGCCGCACAACATTCATGTCGCCGTGCTCTGCCCGGCTTTCGTCAAAACCCGCATCAACCTGGCAGCGCGCAACAAACAGGCTAACTACCGTGGCGACAAGCCCACAGGGCCGATGACCGAGCAGCAAAAGGCCATGGCCGCCAAGATGCAGCAGATCATCGATAACGGCATCCCGGTCGAAGTGGTCGGCCAACGCGTGGTGGAAGCGCTCAACGCCAAAGAGCTCTACATCTTTACCCACCCCAGCTATCGCGCCGTAACACAGGCTCGCGCCCAGGCCATCGACGACGCCTTCGCCCGTGCCGCCGAGAGCCCCTTGCTGGCGGACTTCCGCGATCAGGATATCGTGTTCTTCGGATAGGCCGGCAGCCCCGGTGCGGTTATTGGTTGACTGCGCCGGGGTCGACCGAGGCTCCAGCCCCCTGCTCGGCGCGCACCTGCGCCAGACGCGCACCTTCCTTGGCGGTAATCTTGAACAGAGGTTCGGGATCAGTGGCGCGCATCTGCAATGCCGCCAGCTCCATGCCCTCGGCCACCACAATATCATGCTGCCGCTCGCTCAGCCCTTTCAGGATTGTCTGTGCAGCAACCTGAGGATCGATGCCGTTTTCGATATTGGCGTCCGAACGGCCGCGGGCAGCACCGCTGCCTTCCAGCGCATTTTTCGCAATACCGGTTCTCACAGAGCCCGGCAGAATAACGCTGACCCCGATGCCATAGGCCTCTTCAACCTCGGCGCGCAGCCCCTCGAAGTACCCGACTACCGCATGCTTGGCGCCGCAATAGCCAGTACGCAAAGCCGTACCCACCTTACCAGCCACCGAGCTGACCACCGCCAGTTGCCCACCACCCTGCTCAACCATGCGTGGCAACACAGCCTGAGTGAGCGCCAGCGGCGCCAGATAATCCACCTCGATCAACTGCTGATACACCGCAAAGGCCGTATCCAGCGCCAGACTGCGCTGGCTGATACCAGCATTGTTGATCAGCAGGTCAATGCGCCCCTGCCACTGCCAGGCCTGCTCGACCAGCGCCGGCAAGCGGGCGTAATCGGTCGCGTCAAAGGGCAACACCAATGACCGCTCCGGCGCCTGCGCCGCAACAGCTGCCAGTGCGTCTTTCCGACGACCCGACAGAATGACCATGGCACCCTGTTCCAGCATGGCGTTAGCCAGCGCCTCGCCAATACCCGAGGATGCCCCGGTAATCCAGACCACTTTGGCAGCGTACGACATAAGCAGATTCTCCTGTGCGCGATAGCGCCGGGAAGCGGCGCAAAGAATCACGCTAGCTGTATGGACAGTACCTGTCTGTCACTGAACTGACAGTTGGCAAGGCTTTGAGAGGCCAGGAGCAAGAAGGGAGAAACCAAATAATCAGGCTTGATCGATAACACAAACAAACTCGCCCACCACGCGATAGCGCAGCGCTTCATCTTCGCTCAGCTCAAGGGTTTGAAAGCTGTCGTCATGGGAGCTGGGTTTCAGCCGAGTGCAAGCATGTCGCCAGCCCTGTGCATCCTGGCTTTTCAGGCGTTCGTTCACCTTGACGGTGTACCGTGAGCCGGAGTCTGCACCAATGGTGTCGATGCACTCGACAAGCACGCTCTTGCCGTTACGCGAGCCGCCAGGGTCAGTCCGGAACTGACCTGCTACCCTCTGGCCAAACCCGCGAACTACGCACAGTGTCCAACCGGTAATCCGAATAGCCTCGAGAGAAGAATTGACGACCAAGATCCTGGGCTGCCTTGAGCGGGTTGCCAGGATCCCTGGCTATTTCACCACGGCTATTACCTACCCCGTGGATAATGCCAACAAGGCGTGAGTGTGTGTATCGCGCATACTCCTGAAACTGGTGAACGGGGCCCTGTATGACGCCAGGATAGGATTCTTCTGATGCCAGCACCAACCCAAGTTGTTTTCCTGTCATAGCCCTGATGACATCCTCTGATGCCGGGTATGACGCCGCGTAATAGCAAAACGACCGATCCAGAAACGCCTTCAATTGGGCGGATACGCCATACCAGTAGACCGGCGAAGCGAAAATCACACCATCCGCGGGCAAGAAGTCATCCAGAAAGAGGTCGCGGTAGCCATCATCAATACTGCAACTGCCGTCGGCATGCCGACAGTCACGGCAATCGCGTAGAAACCCGTCAATATAATCCGCCAAAAAGCGCACTTTGACGCGTGCACCGGAGGCCTCTGCACTTTCGGCAACGGCTTCTGCCAGCAGGGCACTGTTGCCCGTGCGCCGCGGGCTGCCCAGCAGAACCAGTAATGAGGGTGCTTCCATTGAATCAGCCATAATGAACCGCTCTCCAGACATCTTGCTTAAAGCGCTTATATAACCCAGGTAGGGCGGTCGCAAACAAGCCCTTGGCTGCGCACGCATGGCGCCACTGACTAGTTAAACATACGTCATGCCCCCGTGGGGCATGCGCTTCAGGCAGCAAGGGTCATGCCAGATAGCCCAATCATTGCTGAGACCACCTCATGGCACTAATGCAGGTACTCAAGTC
>SKFV01000188.1 GCA_007117785.1 Pseudomonas sp. | reverse complement strand
CCTTTGGACTGACCACCGAAAGGACGCTGATAGATCCGGCCCTGCTCGGTGCGCGAGAACGGAAGACCCATATGTTCAAGCTCGAACACAGCTTCCGGGCCTACCGAGCACATGTACTCGATAGCATCCTGGTCGCCGATATAGTCAGAACCCTTGACGGTGTCATACATGTGCCAGCGCCAATCGTCATTCGGATCAGCTGAAGCAATGGCACAGGTAATACCGCCCTGGGCGGATACCGTGTGCGAACGGGTCGGGAACACCTTGGTGACCACAGCAGTCTTGTGACCACCCTGGGCCAATTGCAACGCGGCACGCATGCCGGCCCCACCACCACCAATGATGATGGCATCAAAAGTCAAAGTACGCATATTAGCCATTTAGATACCCCAAAGAATCTGCACGCCCCAGACAAAGAACACGAACATGGCAAGACCGCACAACGCCTGGAACAGGAAGCGAATGACGGTTGCAGATTTGCCGATGCCCATGTGAGTCAGGTAGTCAGTGGAAATTGTCCACATTCCGACCCAGGCATGAACGCTGAGGGCCACCAGTGTAAGCAAGCTGAAAATACGCACCCAGTTCTGACTGAACAGCGCTTGCCATTCAGCATAGGTCAGGCCGGGATTGATGATCAGAAAGCCAAGCAGGAAAAGCACATAGGCTGCCAGAACAACCGCGGAAACACGCTGCGCCATCCAGTCATAAAGACCGCTGCGCGACAGATTGGTGACGTTGGTTACCATACCCAGACCCCCAGAAGAACAATGCAGATGGCGGAGATGACAATAACGATCTTCGCGCCCAGTTTACCGCTTTCCAGCTCCTCACCTACGCCAGCATCCATCACCAGGTGACGAATACCCGCAATCAGGTGATAAACCAGTGCCGACAGCACACCCCATACGACCAACTTGGCCAAGGGGTTTTGCAAGAAGGCTTGCACTCGCTCAAACCCGTCTTCGGAACTCAACGATGTATCCAGCATCCAAAGCAAACCAGCGATGAAGAGGAACAGGATGACGCCCGAAATACGGTGAGCAATTGACGTATAAGCGGTTACAGGAAGCTTGATGGTCCTGAGATCTAGGTTGACAGGTCTTTTGCTATTCACGGCTATATTCACACTCATGGCCCTGAGGTCAGGGCTGGATTATTGGAAGGTGCACGCTTTTGGGTACCCCAATGCCTCGTTTTTGCACAAAAAAATGCTTGTGCACAAGGTCATTTTGCCGGTCATGGAGTATAGAGACTTGCCCCCCTGATTACAATGCGCCAGACCCGTGGCAGCTTTGCAGAATGCGTCTGAATGGCCGCTGACGGCGCAATATTGTCGGCGTAATAAAAGCTTTTTATCGACACGATATCCATTCACAATGGGTATAATTGACAAACCGATATATCACCTTATAGTGATGCGGGCCCTGCGTGGGGGGTCACACTTTCGATACCAGCAATTTAAGGAGGCCATCAATGGCTGACAAGAAGGCGCAGTTGATCATCGAGGGCGCTGCCCCCATTGACCTGCCTGTTTATTCCGGAACATTGGGTCCCGATGTCGTCGACGTCCGCGGACTGACCGGCGAAGGTTATTTCACCTTCGACCCAGGCTTCATGGCCACCTCGTCCTGCGAGTCCAAGATCACCTACATTGATGGCGACAAGGGCATTCTCTTGCATCGCGGCTACCCGATCGAACAACTGGCAGAAAAAGCCGACTTTCTGGAAACCTGTTATCTGCTGCTCAACGGCGAACTGCCCACCGATGCCGAAAAGGCCGAGTTCGTCAGCACTATCAATAACCACACCATGGTGCACGAACAGCTCAAGAACTTCTTCAATGGCTTCCGCCGCGACGCCCACCCCATGGCTATCATGTGTGGAGTTGTTGGCGCGCTTTCAGCCTTCTACCACGATTCGCTGGATATCAATGATCACAAGCATCGGCAGATTTCTGCGATCCGCCTGATCGCCAAGATGCCAACCCTGGCTGCCATGGTCTACAAGTACTCTCTTGGTCAGCCGCTTATGTACCCACGCAACGACCTTTCCTACTCGGAAAATTTCCTGCACATGATGTTCAACAGCCCTTGTGAGGAAAAGAAGGTCAACCCGGTACTGGCCAAGGCCATGGATCGCATCTTTGTCCTGCATGCTGACCACGAACAGAATGCTTCGACCTCGACGGTTCGACTGACCGGCTCCTCCGGTGCCAATCCCTTTGCCTGTATCGCGGCCGGCATTGCAGCCCTCTGGGGGCCTGCCCACGGGGGCGCTAACGAAGCCGTACTGAACATGCTGGATGAGATCGGTGACGTCTCCAATATCGAGAAGTATCTCGCCAAGGCAAAAGACAAGAACGACCCCTTCAAGCTGATGGGCTTCGGTCACCGCGTCTACAAGAACTTCGACCCACGCGCCAAGGTCATGAAGCAGACCTGCGACGAAGTACTGGCCGAACTTGGCATCAACGACCCACAGCTGGAACTGGCGATGAAGTTGGAAGAGATTGCGCGTAACGATCCCTACTTCAAGGAGCGCAACCTGTACCCGAACGTCGACTTCTACTCGGGCATCATCCTCAAGGCGATCGGCATCCCGACATCCATATTTACCGTGATCTTCGCCACCGGCCGGACGCCGGGCTGGATTGCACACTGGAACGAGATGATCAGTGGTCCGTACAAGATTGGCCGTCCGCGCCAGCTGTACACCGGTCCGACCCAGCGTGACTATCCCACCAACAAGTAAGGTGACGCGCAACAAAAACCCGGCCTTGGCCGGGTTTTTTTATGCCTAAGCGCTCAGGCGCGTGGCAAGGTCACGCCACGCTGCCCCTGATATTTCCCGCCGCGATCACGGTAGGACACTTCACAGGGCTCATCGGATTCAAAGAACAGCATCTGAGCTACGCCCTCATTGGCATAGATTTTTGCCGGCAGCGTGGTCGTATTGGAAAACTCCAGGGTTACATGCCCTTCCCACTCCGGTTCCAGCGGGGTGACGTTGACGATAATACCGCAACGCGCGTAAGTGCTTTTGCCCAGACAGATGGTCAGTACATTGCGTGGAATACGGAAGTATTCAACGGTACGCGCCAGAGCAAAGGAGTTCGGCGGGATGATGCAGACGTCGCTTTGGATGTCGACAAAGCTGTTTTCGTCAAAATGCTTTGGGTCTACCGTGGCCGAATGAATATTGGTGAACACCTTGAATTCGTCGGCGCAGCGCACATCGTAGCCATAGCTGGACACGCCATAGGAGATCACCCGATCACCCTCGGCACCTCGCACCTGGCGCTCGACATAAGGTTCAATCATGCCCTGTTCCTGGGACATGCGACGTATCCAACGGTCTGACTTGATGCTCATGGGCTGTCCTGCTCGAAGATAAAAAGTGCGTGCATGTTAACGGGTAATGTGCAGCGGCAAAAGGCCCGCGATGAGATGCTTATGCTCAATGGTTCAGAGGAGCTTTTCTCGATCAACATACCCAAAACCTCTTCCGCGTCGAGTTTGGTGGGCGGCGGCATTGCCAGCCCCCGATTCCAGACACGCTACAAGCCATCCATGGGGCTCGACGATAGCCGTCCCTGGCTATCGACGGTCTGAAATCGCGGACTGGCAACACCGCCATCAGACTGTAGTGCTGAATCACAAAATCTCAGCAGCAGTGCTGAACAACTCAATCATCGCTGATACTGATCTCCGGTCCCCCGGCATCTTCCTTTGCACGCTCAGCCAGCCTGGCGCCGACGTGCCGGGCGATATCCTGATACAGCATACTGATCTGACATTCGGGCTCGGCAATCACGGTTGGCGTGCCGCCATCGGATTGCTCGCGAATCATCATTGATAGCGGCATGGAAGCCAAGAGATCTACCCCGTACTGCTCGGCCAGTTTTTCGCCACCGCCGACACCGAACAGGTGCTCGGCATGCCCACAGTTGGAGCAGATATGTACCGCCATATTCTCCACCACACCAAGCACCGGAATATGCACCTTGTGGAACATTTCGATGCCTTTCTTCGCATCCAGCAGCGCCAGATCCTGCGGCGTAGTCACGATTACCGCGCCACTGACCGGCACTTTCTGCGCCAGGGTCAGCTGAATGTCTCCTGTGCCGGGCGGCATATCCACCACCAGATAATCCAGCTCATCCCAGTGGGTCTGGGTCAGCAACTGCATCAAGGCACCGGATACCATAGGGCCACGCCACACTGCAGGGGTATTGTCATCCAGCAGAAAGGCCATCGACATCACCTGCACACCATGCGCCGTGGGCGGCACAAACCATTTGCCCTCACGCACCTCGGGGCGGGTACCTTCCGGCAGGCCCAACATCAGCCCCATGCTGGGACCATAGATATCGGCATCCAGCACCCCGACCCGTGCACCTTCACGACTCAAGGCCAGGGCCAGGTTCACCGCGGTGGTGGATTTGCCCACGCCACCCTTGCCGGAAGCAACCGCAATAATATTGCGCACCTTGTCCATCCCGGCCAGCGAGCCCTGGACAGGTGCACGCGCCACTGAGCAACTTACCTTCACCGACGCACTGGCTACGCCGGGGACTGCTTCTACCGCAACCTGTAACATTTGACCGATACCCACACACAGGCTGCTGGCGGCATAGCCCAGCTCAAACTCGACCGACACGGTGTCCCCGGTGATATTCAATTCACGCAGGCAATCCGCGCTGAGCAGGTCGGTGCTCAGGTAAGGGTCACGATAACTTCTCAACGCCGCTTCCACGGCTTGGCTGTCGATAGTGCTCATTGGGTATGCT